>JASLEW010000977.1 GCA_030150965.1 Thermoanaerobaculia bacterium
ATGGTAGTCGCGCCGCAATCCGGCTTCCTGGCCAGGCGCGCCGACGCAAGCGTAGCAGGGACTACGGTGAGGAGGCGCAACGCCGCCAGGGAGCCGGAGGGCAAGCGAATACCATACGAACTGGCCGTGCGGGACACTAGGTGGTGGTGCGGCAGGCACCGCAGCTGCTGACGCCGCAGGTGCATTCGCCGCCGCTGTTGTGGCTGATGCCTCCCTGGACGCGCTGGAGGTGGGGGTAGGCGAGGGTCTCGGCGATCATCTGGACCGACTCGCGAGCGAGGACGAGCTTCCTGCCGGACTTCTTCAGCATGACGTGGGTCTCCAGGTAGGGCTCGAGCGCGTCGGGAATCATCCCCGGGGCCCGCCCTCCTCTAGGGTCAGTGTGGGCGTGGCGCGAGGCCGAGACAAGTGCCGCTGAAAGATGTCTTGACAGAGGTTGTCATGACAGGTATTGTCGCGGAGTGAGACGCGCGGCGGCAGGCTCGGAGCAGGGCGCAGAGGCTGAGATCACGGCGACTTCCCAGGTGGGCATCCGCAGGATCTGCCTGGCGCTGGCGCGGGACCTGCGCACGGCGCTGGACCGCGATCTCGCGCCGTTCGGGCTGCGGGCGCAGCAGGCGGCGATGCTGCTGCGGTGCTGCCGGCGGCCGGGGTCGAACCCCAGCCACCTGGCGGCGGCCGTGGGCACCGACACGGCGGGCGCCACCGGACTGATCGATCAGCTCGCCGGGCGGGGGCTGGTGGTGCGGCGGCCGGACCCGGCGGACCGGCGGGCGGTCCTGGTGGAGCCGACGGCGGCCGGCCGGTCGCTCGTGCCGCGGCTGCGCGAGGTGTTCCAGGCGGTCAACGAGCAGATGCTGGACGGGTTCTCGGAGCGCGAGACCGCCACCCTGGAGGCGCTTCTCCTGCGGCTCCGCCAGAACGTGCAGGAGCGCCTGGCGGAAACCGCGGACATCGAGCTCCCCTCCCGGCGCCCGCGGCGGCGGCTCCCCCGTGCCGCGCGCGACGGCTCCGGCGGGCTCCCGCATTGATGATCGATCAGGAGGCCAGAGCAATGAGCCGGAATGTCGTCCGCAAGCCGTCCATCACCCTGCCGATCCTGCTGATCGCCGCCGGGTTCGCCGCCGCCGCCGCGCTGCATGGCGGTGCGCCACCCCTGGCCGCGAGCGGCGCCCCCGCCGGGCAGAGCGGCGGCCCGATGCCGCACATGCCCGGCATGGCCGGGATGCCCGGGATGCCCGGGATGGCGGGGACGCCCGCGATGCCCGAGAGGGTGCCGGGCCCCGACGCCGCCCCGCCGCAGGGCCCGCCCGAGGGTATGGAGGCCCCCGGCATGGGCGGAGCCACTGCTGCCGGAAACGGCATGGATCACGAGCACATGGGGATGGGGCCGCACATGCGGTGGACCTCCTCCCGGCCGCGCAGCGCCGCCGACGAGCGGCGGGCGGAGGCGATCGTCGAGGCGCTGCGCGGCGCGATCGCCAGGTACAGCGACTATCACGCCGCCATCGCCGATCACTTCATCGAGTTCATGCCCAATATCCGCCAGCCGATGTATCACTTCACCAACTATCGGTACGCCCGGGAGGCGCATTCGCGTTTCGATCCGGCCCGCCCCACGTCGCTGCTCTACAAGCCCACGGCGGACGGGTTCCAGCTGATCGGCGCCATGTACACCGCGCCCCAGGGCTTCGACGAGAGCCAGCTCGACGCGCGGGTTCCCCTCTCGGTCGCCGCGTGGCATCAGCACGTCAACGTCTGCCTGCCGCCCAGGGCCGACGAGGCCCAGGCCGATTGGACGCGGTTCGGCTTCCACGGCGCCATCGCCACCGCGGCCGAGTGCCAGGCGAGCGGCGGCGAGTTCCATCCGGTCATCTTCGGCTGGATGGTCCACGTCTATCCTTTCGAGAAGGACCCGGCCAGGATCTGGGCCCACTGATTGCTGATCGGTCTTTGGTAGGATGACGAAGGTGGACGGGAGACCTCCAGCGCGGGGCCCGCATCAGGCTGAAGGGGACGCGATGGCCTTGCCGCCCGAGCTGTCCCAGCTCTTCTGGGACCTCGATGCCAAGCGGCTGCGGTGGGATCAGGACCAGCACCTGATCATCGGCCGCGTCCTGACATCCGGCTCATGGCAGCTGGTTCAATGGTTGCGCCGGCGGTTGGGAGACCCGGCGCTGCGTGACTGGATCGAGCGCCGCCAGGGACGCGGCCTCTCCCCTCAGCAGCTCCGCTTCTGGGAGCTCATCCTCGGCCTCGGGCATCGGGAGGTCGATGCCTGGCTGCGCAGCGCCCAGCGCAGCGTCTGGGACCAGCGAAACCGGTCATGGCCGTCCACCCCGAGATCCTAGGCGCCCGGCAGTTTCGCAGCCTGATCCGCTTCGGTCCGAAGGTCGCCGAGCTGGGGTTCTATCTGGGGGGCGGCACTGCGGTCGCCCTTCACCTCGGCCACCGCCGCTCCATCGACTTCGATTGGTTCCGGCAAGAGCCGATCCCTGACCCGCTTCGCCTTGCCGAAGGCCTTCGGGCCGACGGCGCGCCATTCATCACCACCTGGACCGCAAGAGGCACGCTCTACGGCACCGCAGGAGGGATTCGGACGAGCTTCTTCGAGTACCGGTACAAGCTGCTGGCTCCCTTCACGCAATGGCCGGAGGCCGGCTGCCAGCTCGCGGCTCTGGCGGACCTTGCCTGTATGAAGCTCTCGGCGATCACCCAGCGTGGGTCCCGAAAGGACTTCGTCGATCTGTACGCTCTTGTCACCACAGGACATCCGCTCGTTTCGATGCTGGCAGGATATCAAGATAAATACGGCATCACCGAGATCGGGCATCTCCTCTACGCCCTGTCGTTCTTCGATGACGCCGATGCCGAGCGGATGCCCCGGATGATCTGGAAGGTGCGCTGGCCGGAGATCAAGAGATCGATCCAGCGCTGGGTTCGAGAGGCCAGCGGCTGACCGGCGGCCGGTTTCTCTTCCATGACGGGAGGTGGGGAAGGGACTCCATGAGGATTCTCTGGCGTTGGCTGGTGCTGGGATGCGTCGCCGGGCTGGTGGGCCGGACTGGCGGCGTGGCGCCCAAGCCCGCTGCCTCGCGCCGGTCTGCCCGCGAGGTGCGGCGTAGCGCCGGGCGGCGCCTCGTGCTAACTTGAGCTTCGGAGGCCCGTGCGCGGGCCGCTCGCGAGGGTGGTCGCATGAGATCCCGGCAGCTGCAGGTCCCCGGAAAGCGACGGCGGCGGCGAGCGCCTCGGCTGCTCTGGCCGGCGCTCGGGCTGGCGCTGGTGGGAGCGGCGGCGGTGCTGGCCGGCTGGCTGCGCGACGAGGACGAGGGGGAGGACAATCTCCTGGCCGGGGAGAGGCCTCCGGCCGGCTCCCACGATCCTGACGCTCCTGACGCTCCTGACGCTCCGGATTCCACGACGGCCGCCCCGGCCGCGCGGCGACGCGGCGCCGGCAGGAAGGCCGCGGGCGCGGACTCCGACACCGATTTCGATACCGACTCCGGTACCGGGTCCGACGCCGACGCCGACCCCGACGCCCACGCCGATGGCGAGCCCGCCCTGGCCGGCTCCTCTCCGCCGCTCGCCGCGGTCTGGATCGCCGGCCCGGAGGGCAACCTCTACGTGCGGGACAGCGGCGCCGCCGGCCACGACGAGCGGACCGCCGCCGGCGCGCTGCCCGTCCTCTTCGTGCACGGCCTGGCCGGCAACGGCGGCCAGTGGGCGCTCCAGCTCGATCACTTGGGGCGCTGCCGCCGCGCGCTGGCGCTCGACCTGCGCGGGCACGGCGACTCGGATGCCGCAGAGCCGCTCGGCGCCGCCAGAGTGGACGGCCCGGACAGCCCCGAGGGCAATCCCTACGGCGTCGCGGCGCTGGCCGGGGACGTGGCGGCGGTGGCCGACGCCTTCGCCCTGCGCCGCTTCGTGCTGGTCGGGCACAGCCTCGGAGCGGCGGTGGCGATCGCCTATGCCGCCGCCCACCCGGGGCGGGTCGCCGGGCTGGTGCTGGCCGATCCCAACGGCGATCAGACGCGCATCCCGCGCTCGCAGATGGCGGGGTTCCTCACGGCGCTGCGGGCCGACCCCCTGCGCGAGCTGGAGACCTACTTCCGGCAGCTGGTGGTCGGCGGCGACCGCGAGGTCGCGCGCTGGGTGCTGGAGGACCTGCGGCTGACCGCCGAGGGCGCCGTCGCCGCCGCGGTCGAGGGCGCCCTGGAGTTCTCGCCGCTGCCGGCGCTGGCGCGCTACCCGGGGCCGCGCCTGGCGGTCATCAGCTCGATGAACAACCTCCCCTTCAGCCTCCACCGGCTGCTGCCGGAGCTGCCGGTCGAGCTGCTGCGCGGCACCGGGCACTGGCTGATGATGGACCGCCCGGACCTCTTCAACCGCCTCCTCGACGGCTTCCTGGAGCAGGTCGAGGGCTGAGGATCCCCCCGTCCACCGGGCGAAGCCCACGCGCGTCAGGCTCTTCCAGGACAGATCCTCGCGGGGCTTCGCCGCCCGCCGCCTCTCCATGTTGCGGGGCACGTCCAGACGCCGCCCCGCCGCCCCCGGCCGCAGTAGAGTGGTAACAATCCTGCGGCTGGGGCGTGTTGATGATGGACGGTGACAAGGACGAGGACGGAAGGAGGGACGCTCGCGTGCAAGCCGCAGCCTATAAGGAGACCTCCCAGGACCCGGGAAGCCAGCCCATCCCGGCCCTGGAGGCGATCTTCGCCAAGCATCACGGGGCGGTCTTCCGCGCCGCCTACCGCATCACCGGCAACGCCATGGATGCCGAGGACGTGTTGCAGACCGTGTTCACCCGCCTGCTGCGGCGCGACGGCGACCTGGATCTGTCCCAGTCGGCCGGCAGCTACCTGCACCGCGCGGCGGTCAACGCCGCGCTCGACCTGCTGCGCTCGCGGCGCCGGGGCCGGGCGGTGGCCCTGGCCGAGGTCGAGCAGGACCTGATCGACGACGCCCGGCCCGGCCCCGAGCGGCAGAGCCGCAACCGCGAGCTCTCCCGGCGCCTGCGCGCGGCCATGGCACGGCTGTCGCCGCGGCAGGCCGAGATCTTCGCCCTGCGCTACCTGGAAGGGCTGGGCAACCTCGAAATCTCCCATCTGCTCGGCAGCTCGCAGACCGCGATTGCCGTCATTCTGCACCGCGCGCGGCACCGGCTCCAGCGGGAGCTGCAATCGCTGCAAGGAGAGATGTCATGAGCCGTAACGAGAAGCAGGACCGGCAGCACCGAGACGAGTTGGATGAGGCGGTGGCGGCGGTTCACGCCGAGCCGATCGACGACCGGTTGGTCGAGCAGGCGGCGGCGCGGGTGTGGGCGCGGCTGAAGCCGGCCGGGGCCGGCGGCAACGACGTCTGCTCCGGCTTCCGCCGCCAGCTCCCCGCCTACCTGAGCGGCGAGCTGGCGCCGGCGCGCGCCCTGCTGCTCGAGGACCATACCCGCGAGTGCCTGCCCTGCCGGCGGGCGCTCCAGGAGGCGCGGCAGGGGAGCGCCGCCGCACGCCCCGCGATGATCGCCGTCGGCGCCGTCGGCGCGGTCGGCGCGGCCGGCATGGTCGGCAAGGCGAGCGCCGCGCGGGCGCCCCGCTCCTCCGCCACGCCCTGGCAGCGGCAGCGCCGCTGGCTGGCCGCCGCCGCCCTGGTGCTGCTCGGCCTGGGGCTCGGCCTGCTGTGGCGCCGGCCCTGGGCGGCCGGCGCCGCGATGGCGCAGGTCGAGGGGGTCGAGGGCGGCCTCTACCGGATCGCCGGCGCCACCAGCCTGCCCGTGCGCACCGGCGAGGTCATCGTCGAAGGGGAGCGGGTGCGCACCGCCAAGGGCTCGCACGCGGTGCTGCGCATGGCCGACGGCTCGCGCATCGAGATGGCCGAGCGCGCCGGGCTGGCGCTCGACGCCGGCGGCGACGGCAACACCATCGACCTGGAGCGCGGCCGGATCATCGTGCAGGCCGCCCACCAGCGGCCGCATCACCTCTATGTCGCCACCGACGACTGCCTGGTGGCGGTGACCGGCACCATCTTCTCGGTCAACCAGGGCACCAAGGGCACCCGCGTGTCGGTGGTCGAGGGCGAGGTGCACGTCACCCGTTCGCGGCTGGAGCGCGGCGCGCCGGGGGGGGTGGGCGGACCGGTCGAGGCCGTCCTCCATCCGGGCGGCCAGATCACCACCAGCGCCACCGTGGCCAGCGTGCCGGTCGGCGAGGAGGTGGCGTGGAGCCAGGACGCGGCGCGCTACAGCTCGCTGCTCGCCGCGCTCACCGCCGCGGGCAGGGACCTCGATCAGCAGGTGGCCCGCCCGGCGGCGCGGACCAGCAGCACCATCGTGGACCTGGTTCCCGCCGGCACGCTGTTCTATGCCGCGCTGCCCAACCTGGCGGCCAACATGGCGCAGACCGAGCAGCTGTTCGAGCAGCGCCTGGCCGAGAACCCGCAGCTGGAGCAGTGGTGGAACCAGCTCCTGGGCTCGCCGGCCGCGCAGGCCAACTTCCACCAGCTGGTGCAGGAGGTCGGCGACGTCGGCCGGTACCTCGGCCCCGAGGTGGTGATCGCCGCCGGCAGCTCCTCGGCCGGCGCCGCCGGCGGCGGCACGGGTGCCGCCTCCTCCGCCGCGCCGGTGCTGATCGCCGAGGCGCCGCAGCCGGCGCCGCTCGTCGCCACCCTGCGGCAGGAGATCGATGCCTTCAACCAGGGCCAGGGGAAGACCGTCCTGGTGCTGCTCGACCAGCTGCCGGCCGCCGGCCAGCCGGCGGCGGCGCCGAAGCAGCTCCTGGTGTGGGTGGGGGAGGGGCTGCTCGTGGCCTCGCCCAGCGCGGCGCAGATCGTCACCGTCGCGGCCAATGCCCGCGGCGCCCAGGGCGGCAGCTCCGCACCCGGTGCGCCGAGCGCGTCCGCCAACCCGTTCGTCGCCTCCAGCTTCCATGCCCGCCTGACGCAGGCCTACGCCGACGGCGCCGGGATGCTGCTGGCCGCCGATCTCAAGAGCCTGATCGCCGCGCATCGGTCGGCGGCAGGCGCGGCAACCTCCAGCCAGCTGGCGGCCACCGGCTTCAGCGACCTGGAGGATCTCGTGCTCGAGCGGCACGACGCCGCGCCGGCCGCCGGCGCCGCCGTCCCGGCCGGCACCGAGACCCGGGCGGTCGTGACCTTCAGCCAGCAGCGCCGCGGCATCGCCTCCTGGCTGGCGGCGCCGGCGCCGATGGGGAGCCTCGGCTTCTTCTCGGCCGACGCAAACCTGGTGACCGCCTTTGCCGTAAAGAGTCCCGTGCAACTGCTCGACGAGCTGCTCGCCCTGTCGCCTCAGCTGGCGGCCAGCCTGGCCAAGGCCGAGGCGGAGCATGGCTTCAGCCTGCGCACCGACCTGGCGGCGCCGCTCGGCGGCGAGATCGCCTTCGGCCTCGACGGGCCGGTCCTCCCCTCGCCGTCGTGGCAGCTGGTGGTGGAGGTCTACGACCCGGTGCGCCTGCAGCAGACCATCGCCGGCGCGGTGCAGCAGGCCAACGCCGAGCTCGTGGCGGCGGGCAAGCCGGGCCTGACCCTGACCCGGCAGGAGAGCGGCGGGCAGACCGTCTACCTCCTCAGCGCCAGCCAGCCGGCGGTGTCCGTCTACTACCTGTACGCCGACGGCTACCTGGTGGCGGCGCCCTCCCTGGCGCAGCTCACCCGGGCGCTGGCGCAGCGCGCCGCCGGCACCTCGCTCGCCAGCTCCGCGCAGCTGCACGGTCTGCTGGGCCGCGACGGCCAGGTCAACGTGTCGGCGCTCTTCTACCAGAACATGGGACCGCTGCTGAGCGCGGCCTCCGCACCGCTCGCCGCCGTCGCCGGGGCGGAGGCGCCATTTGCGGGTGCGGGCCCCGCGGGCCACGGCCATCGGCTCTCCGCCCGCGGCGGCTCGGGCCTCCGCAACCTGCTGCTCGGCGCCACCCACGGGCCGTCGCTGCTCTACGCCTACGCCGAGCCCGACCGGATCGTCTTCTCCGGCCGCAGCCAGGCCGGTCCGCTGGGGCTCAACCTGGAGACGCTGAGCGGGTTCGGCGCCATCCTGGGCGGCATCCATGAGGCGCAGATGTCGCACGCCGCCGCCGCGGCCGAGCATCCGAGGAGCGGCAGCTAGCCTGGTGTCCGAGCCGGCCATGGAGGCATCCCCCATGCAATCCCCTCCCGCCCCTGGCGCGGCGCAGCCCGCCGCGCCGGGGGCGGTCGCGCCGCCCGCGCCGGCCTCCTCCCGGAGCGCTCAGGCCCCGCAGGCCCCGCAGACCCCGCAAATCATCGAGCTGGAGGGGCTCTCGGTCACCCTCGGCGGCCGGCCGGTGCTGCGCGGCCTCAACGCCTCGCTGACCGGCCGCTGCATCGGTCTCCTCGGCCCAAACGGCGCGGGCAAGACGACCCTGCTGCACACCCTGCTCGGATTCTTTCCCCCCGCGGCCGGCACGGCGCGGATCCTCGGCCGCGACATCTTCGCCGGCCGCGGCGAGATGGAGGCGGTGCGGGCGCAGATGGGATACATGCCGGAGAGCGACTCGTTCATCGCCGGCATGACCGGCGTGCGCTTCGTGCGGCTGATGGCCGAGCTCTCCGGGCTGCCCGCGGCGGCGGCGCTGGAGCGCGCCCACGAGGCCCTGTTCTACGTCGGCCTGGGCGAGGCGCGCTACCGCACGGTGGACACCTACTCGCTGGGCATGAAGCAGCTGGTCAAGCTGGCCCAGGCGCTGGCCCACGGCCCGCGGCTGCTGTTCCTCGACGAGCCCACCAACGGGCTCGATCCGCCGGCGCGCCGCCGCATGCTGGAGCTGATCCGCGACATCCGCGACGGCGGCCAGGCGCGGCTCATCCTGTCGTCGCACCTGCTGCACGACGTCGAGGAGTGCTGCGACGAGGTGCTGGTGCTGCGGGCCGGCGAGGTCGCGGTCTACGCCAACCTCGAAGCGGAGCGGCGGGCCAACCGCCGGCTGCTGGAGCTGGAGGTGCGCACGGCCGACGGCGCGCCGGCCGCCGCCGCCTTCGCCGAGCGCGCCGCGGCGCAGGGCTGCGAGTGCGCGCCGGGCGCCCGGCAGCGGCTCAAGCTGGTGCTGCCGGACGGGCTCGGCACCGCCGACATGTTCCGGCTCGCCGCCGCGGCCGACCTCCAGATCCGCCGCCTCGATTACAAGCGCGACTCGCTGGAGGACATCTTCCTCAAGGCGATGGAGGGCAACGGCAATGGCCGTGTACGGACGTAGCTACCAGCGCTACACCGGGCCGCTCATCACGGCGCGCCAGCGTTTCCTGGTGGTGCCGCGCTACGCCATGGCCAGGGTGCTGGCGAGCCGCCTGTTCCTGATCTTCTTCCTGCTGTGCTTCGTCGCTCCCTTCGCCGGCCTGCTGGTGATCTACCTGCGTCACAACGTCGCGGCGCTCAAGGTCCTCGGGCTGCCGCTCGAGCGCGTGCGCCAGGCGGTGCCGATCAACGCCTCCTTCTTCAACAACGGGCTGGAGCTCCAGGCTTTCCTCTCCTTCCTGATGGCGGTGGCGGTGGCGCCGGTGCTGGTGTCGGCGGACCTGCGCAACAACGGCCTGGCGCTCTACCTGGCGCGCCCGGTCTCGCGGTGGCAGTACATCCTGGGCAAGCTCTCGGTGCTGGCGGTGCTGCTGTCGGCGGTCACCTGGATCCCCGGGATGGCGCTGTTCGCGCTCCAGGCCTACCTCGAAGGGAGCGGCTGGGTGGCCGAGCAGCAGCGGGTGCCGCTGGCGCTCGTCGGCGGCAGCCTGGCCTGGATCGTGGCGCTGTCGCTCCTGGCGCTGGCGGTCTCGGCCTGGGTGAAGTGGCGGCCGGTGGCGCGCATCGTCCTGCTCATCCTCTTCTTCGTCCTCGGCGCCTTCGGCAGCATCTTCGAGCGCGTGCTCGGCACCTGGTGGGGCCACATGCTCAGCATCCGCCACGTCGCCGAGACGATCTGGGCCGGCCTCTTCGGCCTCGAGGCACCGAGCTCGCTGCCGCTGCCCGCCGCCTGGTTCGCCCTGATCGCCGGGTCGCTGGTCTGCCTGGCCCTGCTGCTGCGGCGCATCCGCGCCTACGAGGTGGTGCGATGAGCGGCCTCGAGGTGACCGGCACGGCCGTGGCCGCCGCGGACCGCATCGTCTTCGCCAACGTCTCCAAGTTCTACGGCGACGTGCTGGGCGTCAACCGCGTCAACCTGTCGATCCCGGCGGGGATCACCGGCCTGGTGGGCCCCAACGGCTCGGGCAAGACGACGCTGATGAACCTGATGGCCGGCCTGCTGCAGCCGAGCCGCGGCACGGTGCGGGTGCTCGGCCTGGCCACCGACCGGCCGGAGGAGCTGTTCCGCCGCATCGGCTACGCCACGCAGTACGACGCCTTCCCGCCCGGCCTCACCGGGCAGCAGCTCATCGAGTCGCTGCTCAGGGTGCACGGCTTCGACGCGGCGCAGAGCGAGCGGCTCACCCGGCAGGCGCTCGACCGGGTGGGCATGACCGAGGCCGCGGGGCGCCGCATCGCCGCTTACAGCAAGGGCATGCGGCAGCGCATCAAGCTGGCGCAGGCCATCGCCCACCGCCCCTCGGTGCTGGTGCTCGACGAGCCGCTCAACGGCCTCGACCCGATGGCGCGCGCCGAGCTGATCGCGCTGATGCGCGAGCTCGCCGCCGCCGGCCTGTACGTGATCGTCTCCAGCCACATCCTGCACGAGGTCGATCTGATCTCCGACCAGGTGGTGATGCTCAACGGCGGCTACGTGGCGGCCGAGGGCGACATCGGCGAGGTGCGCGACGAGATGGAGGAGCAGCACCCCATGCAGGTGCTGGTGCGCTGCGACCGCCCCGAGCTGCTGGCGGCGCGGGCCTTCGAGCGCGGCGGCGTGGTCGAGGCCCGCCTGCTCAGCGGCGCCGGCGGCCTGCTGCTGCGCACCCGCGACGCCGGGCACTTCTACCAGATGCTCAACCGGGTGGTGGTGGACGAGGGGCTGCGGATCGACGCCGTCGCCCCGGCCGACGCCGACGTCGAGTCGGTCTATCAATACATCGTCGGTGCCCCCACCGGCCAGGGAGGAGAGGTATGAGCGCCGGTCAGGCAGGCTCCATCACCCAGGGGCGCCAGGCGCGTGCGGCCGAGGCCGCCGCCCCGCCGCCGGCGGCCGAGCCCCACCAGGCGGCCCGCCCGCCGGTCTCCCCCGCTCCGGTGACCGCCCTGGACGACCTCCTGCCGCGCATGTCGCGCCGGCAGCTCTGGCGCCGGCAGCTCGCGGCGGTGGTGCGCTTCGAGCTGCGCAAGGGCTTCGGCGGCCGGCGCTCGATCGGCCTCTACCTGCTGGCCCTGGCGCCGCCTCTCATCTTCGCGCTGCGCCTGCTGCTGCCGCACACCCTCGCCGACCCCGGCGACATCGGCGAGGCGACGCACATGATGGCCGAGGCCTATCAGAACTTCATCCAGCGGATCATCCTCTTCCTCGGCTGCGTGCTGATCTTCGGCAACCTGATCCGTCGCGAGGTGCTCGACCGCAGCCTGCACTTCTACTTCCTCGCCCCCATGCGCCGCGAGGTGCTGGTGGTGGCCAAGTACCTGACCGGCCTGGTGGTCTCGTTCGGCGTCTTCGGCGCCTCGACCCTGCTCACCTTCTTCCTGATCTATCTCCCCTACGACAGCCGGCTGCGCAACGCCTTCCTGTTCCACGGCCCGGGCCTCTCCCACCTCGGTTCCTACCTGCTGGTGACCGCCCTGGGCTGCGCCGGCTACGGCGCCGCCTTCCTGATGCTCGGCTTCTTCTTCCGCAGCCCTGCCCTTCCAGCCCTCGGCCTCTTCGGCTGGGAGTTCATCCACTTCCTCCTGCCGCCGGTGTTGAAACAGTTGTCGATCGTCCACTACCTCCAGGCGCTCTGCCCGGTGCCGGTCTCCGAGGGGCCGTTCGCGTTGCTCTCGGACGCACCTGCGCCGTGGGTCTCGATCTGCGGCCTGCTGGTGCTGTCGGTGGTGCTGGTCACGGTGGCGGCGCTGCGGATACGGCGGATGGAGATCTCCTACATCGACGACTGAGAATCACGGTGTCGGCGGTTCAATTCCGTCCCTGGGCATCACTTAAGCACAATATTTCCAATAGTTTACAACGTCGCCGCGAAGCTCCAACCGGGCCGCATTCTCGGCTGGGCAGCACCTGGGCAGCAAGCGGTAAGCAACGCCAGCGACCTCCATCACAGCCCGTCGTGCTGGCGACGAGCTGAGGAGGGGCCGGGCCGGCCACGCCGAGCCGAGGCGGCGGGCCTAGCCCCTGTCCCCGCGGTGCAACACTGCCGCAGCTGCCTTGGCGGCTGTGACATGCGCCGTGTAGCAAGGCGCTGCGAATCGCATCCAACAAAGAGAGCCACCGGCCAGTCTCCGGTGGCGATGAGGTGCAGCGGAGCTGTTCCGGCCGGCGTGCCGCTCACCCGGCGGTTGCGCGCACGGCACGCGGCCTGGCGCTCGGCGGCGCAGCCGATCCCGAGGCGCCGCGGGCGCCGCGGCGCCGGGCGGTCACAGCCCCTCCGGCAGGCCGAGCGGCGCCTCCTTCTCGGCGCGGCCGAGGAGGAGACGGTCGGCCAGGGCGACGAGCGAAGCAGGGTAGCGGGCGCGCCAGGGCGGGGCGGCAAGGAGGGCGAGAAAAACCTGATCGGTCAGGGAGAGGGCCGCCGGCGGAACAGCGGGTACGGTCTGCGGCGACGGCAAGACTTCGGAAAGCGGTCTTCGCGGCGGCGGCGGCAAGAGCTCCTCCCGAGGGCCGAGCAGGAGGAGCCAGGCCGTGGG
>JASLEW010000038.1 GCA_030150965.1 Thermoanaerobaculia bacterium
TGGCAGCGGCAGGGGGGCGGGCCGCAGGCTGCCGGCGCGTCCGCCGCGCGGGCCGGCCGCGGCGACCGTCCAGCCGAATTGCCAGCCCATCTCGATCAGCTCGCTGAAGGGGCCGCGGTGGCGCAGGAGGTAGCCGGTCCCGGAGTCGTTGACCAGGTCTCCGGCCGTCCAGGCGAAGACCACCGTGCCGGCCGTGGCTCCGGTGCGTTGCAGCCGGCGCGCCGCGGCGGCCGCGGCGAGACAGGCGCCCTTGACCCGCGCCGAGGGGCCCGCGACGAGTCCGCCGGCGAGCGCCGCCGGGCGGCGGTCGAGGGCCACCGGGTCGAGCACCCGGATGCCCATCGCCGCCACCTCCGCCGCGCTCTCCGCGCCCACGTCCACGTAGGCGCCGGCCACCGAGAACGGCGGGCCGGCGGGGTCCGGATGGCCGAGGTGGACCGAGCGGGTGGCGACCGCCCCCGGCACCTCGCCATGCGCGCCCGCCACCCGCACCACCTGCCCCTCGTGGGCCTGCTCCCAGAGCGCGCCGGTGGGGGCGAGGGGGCCGGCCGGCGCCAGGCGCAGGTAGCCGCTGTCCTCGACGTGGCCGACCACGAAGCCGGGCTCGCCGAGCGGGCAGACGACCAGCCGGCGCGGGGTGCCGCTGCCGAGCGCGACGGTGACGTTGCCCGCGGCGTCGGTGCGCACCGGCAGCCCGGCCGCGCCGAGGCGCGCGCGGAGGAAGGCCGCGGCCGGTTGCTCGTGGCCGGCCACGGCCGCCAGGCGCAGGAAGTCCAGCAGCTCCCGGCGGGTCTCCGGGTCGCCCTGGACGCCGGTGACCGCCGCGCCGGCGAGGAGGCGGGGGCCGCCGGCCGCCCCCGCCACGCCCGGGCTGTCCGCCGCGAGCAGACAGCAGAGCACCGCCGCGGCCATGCCGGCGCGCACCGGAACCCTTGCGCGGCCTCCCCGCGGGGCCTCATGAGCCGGCGGCCTCGACATGCCTCCGGCGTTGGCCGCGCCTTGCGCAAGGGGCCCGCCGGCAGTGTGGCGGCCCTCCAGGATGGAGCAGGAGGCGGGGGCGGCGGCGCGCGATGCGGGCACTGCGGCGGCTCGGGCCATTCAGTCGGCGAGCGTCGAGAGGTCGCCGGGGTCCTCGCCCAGCGCCTGCGCCTTGAGCACGCGGCGCAGGATCTTGCCCGAGCGGGTCTTGGGCAGGGCGGCGAGGATCTCGATCTCGCTCGGCTGGGCGATCGGCCCGAGGTCGTCGCGCACGTGGTCCCTGAGGCTGGCGAGCAGGCCGGGGCCGCGCTCGACGCCCGCGCGCACCACCACGAAGGCCTTGATGCGCTCGCCCTTGAGCGGATCGGGAAGGCCGACGACGGCGCTCTCGGCGACCGCCGGATGGCGCTGCAGGCAGCCCTCGACGTCGGCGGTGCCGATGCGGTGGCCGGCGACGTTCATCACGTCGTCGGCGCGGCCGAGCACGGCGAAGTACCCGTCCGCATCGACCACCGCGACGTCGCCCGCGGTGTAGCAGCAGCGCCCGGGGATCTGCCGCCAGTACTCGGCGTAGCGGTCCGGGTCGTTCCACACCGTGCGCAGCATGTAGGGGACCGGCTGCTCGATGATCAGCAGCCCGCCCTGGCCCGGCGGCACGGGCCTGCCCTCGCGGTCCACCACCGCCGCCCGGATGCCGGGCAGCGGCTTGCCCACCTTGCCCGGTCGGGCGTCGAACGTCGGCAGCGTGCCGAGCACCGGGCCGGCGATCTCGGTCTGCCACCAGTTGTCCACCACGTAGCCGTCGCCCTGGCCGACCAGGTGGCGCTGCGCCCAGCGGTGGGCCTCCGGGTTGAGCGGCTCGCCGGCGCAGGCGAGCAGGCGCAGGCGCGACAGGTCGTAGCGCGCCGGGGCCTCGGAGCCGTGGCTCATCCACAGGCGCACCGCGGTCGGCGCGGTGAACATGACGTTGACGCCGAAGCGCTCGCAGAGCTCCCAGGTCACCTCGGGCGACGGATGATCGGGAGCCCCCTCGCGGCAGAGCACGGTGGCGCCGAGCGACAGCGGCCCGTAGACGATGAACGAGTGGCCGACCACCCAGCCGATGTCGGAGGTGCTCCAGTAGATGTCGCGCTCGCCGATCTGGTAGAAGGCGCGCGCCAGGTAGGTGACGCCGACCAGGTAGCCGCCGGCCGCGTGCACCACGCCCTTGGGCCTGCCGGTGGTCCCCGAGGTGTAGAGGATGAACAGCGGGTGCTCGGCATCGACCATCTCGGGCGCGCAGTGGATGTCGCGCGGCTGCTGGATGCCGTAGAAGTCGTGCTCGCGCTCGCCGGCGAAGCCGGGCGGCGCCTGGTGCGGTCGCGAGCCGCGGCGGTGGACGACGACGTGCTCGACTCCCGGCAGGTCGCGCACCGCCTCGTCCACCGTCGGCTTGAGCGGCACCGCCTTGCCGCGGCGGTAGGTGAGGTCGGAGCAGATCACCACCCGCGCGCCGGCATCGACGATGCGCGCCCTGAGCGCCTGCGTGCCCATGCCGGCGTAGACCACCGAATGGATGGCGCCGAGGCGCGCGCAGGCCAGCATGGCGAGGATGCCCTCGGGGGTGAGCGGCATGTAGAGCACCACCCGGTCGCCGCGGCCGACGCCCAGCCGCTTGAGGGCGTTCGCCAGGCGGTTCATCTCGCGGTAGAGGCGGTTGTAGGTGTAGGTGTGCTCCTCGCCGTCCTCTCCCACCCAGATGATCGCCGCCTTGTTGCGCCGCTCGCCGTGCACGTGGCGGTCGACGGCGCTCACCGTGACGTTGAGCCGCCCGCCCTCGAACCAGGCGTGGTGCGGCAGCTCGAAGCGGCACACCTGGCGGAAGGGCTCCGCCCACTCGACCAGCCGGGCCTGCTCGTCCCAGAACGCCGCCGGATCGGCTTCCGCGCGCGCCCGCTCCGCCACGTCGTCGATCGCCGCCTGGCGGGCCAGCCACGCCGGCGCCCGGATCGGCTCCTCGCCGTGCTGCAGCGCCTCGATCGTGGCGAGCTGGCGCTGACTGATCTCGAACTCCGGCGGCTCCGCAGCGCTCATGGCGCCCCTCCTCGCGTGGCAACTGCCGGCAATGTAGCCCCTCCCGCACCGGCGCCGCA
>JASLEW010000403.1 GCA_030150965.1 Thermoanaerobaculia bacterium
CCGGCACCCGCGCCGGCAGGCGCGGCGCCGGCCGCCGCGCCGGCGCTGCCGGGAGGGCGCTGAGCGGATGGACGCCCCCCGCCGGCGCAGCCCGGAGGCCGCACCGGCGGGCGGAGGGGGCGGGGGCGGAGGACGGAGCCGAGGGAAGCCCTACCGGTTGGGGCAGCCCCTGCCGTCGGCGATCGAGGTGAGCTGATCGTTCGCCGCGGCCAGGGTCTGGCTGTAGCAGGCGCGGCCGGTGCCGCGCGAGAAGTAGGACTGGCCGTCCTGCTGCCCGTCGTGGCTGACGAAATTGCCCTTGGCGTCGAAATGCAGGGTGTCGGTCGCGGCGATGCTGTCGATGACGGTGCTGGTGCCCGGCCGGCCGGCGCCGCTCGCCAGCGTCGAGCTGACGTAGGCCTGGTGGATGGTGGTCGTCTGATCGAACGATCCGTCGGCGTGGAAGGGCAGGAGGATGTCGACGGCGAGCGGGTAGGTGGCCTCGCGGCTGACCAGGCTGACGGCGCCGCCCCGGCGGGTGGTGGTGCTCGACGAGATGGTCGTCTGCTGCGCGATCTTCTGCTCGTAGCTGCTCGACGAGATCGCGAACTGCTGATCGTTGGTGAAGCTCACGCTCTGCACCACCCGCGTCACCACGCGGCCGTGCGAGGTGTTGACGTAGCCCGCCAGGGTGAAGGTGCGCTGCGAGCCGGTGTCGACGGTGCCGTTGATCGAGCCGTCGCTCCCGGTGGTGACGTTCTCCTGGATCGAGGGCTTGGGGGCCGCGCCGAGCGTGTCCTGGGTGAGCGCGCCGGTGACCTGGGCCGCGCCGTGATCGAGGTAGAGCAGCAGCGACGCCGACACCAGGAAGTAGTTGTTGGCGTTGAAGACCGAGACCCCGACCTGATGGGTCTTGCCGTCGCTCAGGAGCCCGGCGAACGGCGTGAGGTCGACGCGGTACGGCATGAAGTCGAGCGTCTGCACGCCGGGGATCGGCCGCCAGAGGAAGGGGTCGATGCCGCCGGTGAAGATCCACGGGTAGACCGGGGCGATGCCGGCCGGCTGGCCGTCGACCGTGATCTCGCCCTCGCGGAACGCGGTGCCGGAGCAGCTCTGCAGCTGGGTCGCCACGTCGTCGGGCACGCAGGTGTACCAGAACTCGTCGTTGGACTGGCTCTGGGTGATCACGTCGAGATAGGCGGCCTCGATGTTGGCCGGCAGGGTGAGCGAGGGCGCCAGGATGGCGGCGGTGTCCGAGAGCTGCGCGGCGCCGCCGGGCGCGTCGGAGAGGGGCAGGACCTGGTCGGCGGTCACCGGCGCCGGCGCGGCGGCGCTCGCCGGATAGAGCTGCACCGTGGCCGAGCCGTGGATGATGCCGGTGTAGGTGGAGTTGACCAGGTTGCCGATGTTCACGTCGCCGGACTGCGCGGTGGCGAAGAGCGCGCTGTAGTCCGTCAGGTCGCGCTCGACGTGCCAGGAGGGGGCGAGGGTGCTGCCCGGCTCCGGGGTGGTGCCGTAGAAGATGTTGACGTGGCCGAGGGCGATCTGGCTGGTGCGGTCGAACTGCACGCCCGCGGTCACCGAGAAGTCGCCCTCCAGCACGACCTTCGACCATGGGCCGGGGCAGCCGGCGGGCGGCGTGTAGCTGAAGGTCTTGGGGGTGAAGTCGGCGAACTCCAGGTCGGAGAACAGGGTCACCGTGCACGGCGTGGTGCTCGGGCGCGGCACCGGCGGATCGGCGGTGACGGTGTTGGACGACCCGAGGGTCGGCCCGGAGGCGGCGGCTGCCGGCCGCGGCCCGGCCGTCAGCACCACCGGGAGGACGAGGCAGGAAGCGAGGAAAGCGAGGCCAGCTGGCCGACGGCGGACCGCGGAGCGCTGCGTCATGGTGACCCTCCTTGGAAAGCTGCTGATCGGCCCCTTGCCTGACGGGCCCGCGCTCCGGGCGGTGCCGGGCGGCGGGGGCCGGCACCGCGGCGCGGGGCCGGGGCGGCAGACGATGAAGCCGCAGAGCGGGCCTATCGTACTCCGAAGCGGCACACCGGTTGCATCTCTGTTTCGCCGTTGCGACGCTGTACCGTGTCCCCGGCCCGGTGCCTCAGCGCCCGGGCTTGACCGGCCGGTGCCCTTCCGCCGGCCTTTTTTTGTGCCCCGAGAGCGCTGCCCGCCGCCGCCGAGGCCAGGCGCCGGGACCGCCCGCGCCGGCGCCGCGCCGGCGTCCTCACCCGATGAGCAGCTGGTGGTCGGTGGGCGGCAGGCAGCGCCGGTCGTCGCAGAGCTGGCAGGTCAGGACGAGGCGTGGAGCGGCATGCCCGCCGGCCCCTCCGCGCTCGCCGCCACCGCCCGCTTTGCCCGCCTTGCCCGCCTCGGTCGCATCCCGCGCCTTGGTCGCCTCGGTCGCGTCGGTCGCGTCGGTCGCCTGCCGGGCCGCCGCGGCCGGCAGCCGCAGCTCCCCGGCGATCTCGACCTGCCCCTGGTAGACGCTCAGGGCGTGCTCGGCGAAGGCGGTCTTGAGCGGCGTGCCCGGCGGGTAGGCGAGCTGCCGCAGCTCCACGCCGGAGCCGGGCGCCGCCGCGAGCCCGGTCGCCACCAGGTAGCCCTCGCTGGCCGGGTTGGCCTGCAGGTGCCAGCCGGCGGCGATGTCGAGGCGCAGGCGGAAGGGCCGCCACCCCGCCGCGTCGCCCGGGTCCGGCGGCGCGACCTCCAGGTGGGCGACGAGCCGCCGCCCGGCCTCCTGCTCCAGCATGGCGATGCCGCCGGCGCCGGCCTCGCGCTCGTGCGCCGCGGCGGTGGCGGCCGGCGCCCCGCCGTGGAAGCGGCGGGCGGACAGGGCGAGCATGCGCACCGCCTCGGGATGCTGCTCGGTCAGCGCGGCGAAGGCCCGCAGCGCCCGCTCCGCCGGGGCGCGCCAGCGCTCGCGCTCGGCCGGCGGCCGGCGCTCGGCCAGCTCGATCAGGTTGAGGATCGCCACCGCGTTGGGCGAGGGCGTGGCGCCGTCGAACGGGTCCTTGCTGCGCAGCAGCAGGTCCGGGCTGGCGCCGGCGACGAAGAAGCCGCCCGCCGGATCGCCGAGGCGCTCCTGCTGCTCGGCGGTGAGCGCCGCCGCCTGCTCCAGCCAGCGCGCCTCGCCGGTCGCCTCGTGCAGCGCCAGCAGCCCGCGCACCAGGAAGGCATAGTCGCCGAGATAGGCGGGGATGCGGGCCCGGCCGCGGCGCCAGACGTGCAGCAGCGGCCCGCCCTCCGGGCGCATGGCGCCGAGCACCAGGTCGGCGGCGCGCGCCGCCTGGGCGACCAGGCGCGGCTCGCCGAGAAGGCGTCCGGCCACCGCCAGGCCGGCGATGGCGATGCCGTTCCAGTCGGCCAGCACCTTGTCGTCGGTGGCCGGCCGCCGCCGCTCGCCGCGGGCGGCCAGCAGGCGGGCGCGGAGGGCCCCGGCCTCGTGCAGCAGCGTCTCCGGGTCGAGGCGCCGCCGCGCCGCCGCCTCCTCCCAGCGCTGCGGCAGGTGCAGGACGTAACGGCTGCCCTCGAAGAACGGCGGTCCGTCGAAGCCCAGCAGCGGCGCGGCGAAGGCCGCGTCCTCGGCGCCCAGCGCGGCGTCCAGCTCCGCCCGGGTCCAGACGTAGAAGGCGCCCTCCTCGCCGCCGGTCTCGGCGTCGATGGCGCTCCATAGTCCGCCCTCCGGCGCCGTCATCTCGCGCTCCAGGAAGGCCGCCGTCTCGCGGCAGACGCGCGCCGCCTGGGGGTCGTCGGTGCGGGCGTGCTCGCGCGCGTAGAGCTCCAGCAGGAAGCCGTTGTCGTACAGCATCTTCTCGAAGTGCGGCACCTTCCATTCCTGGTCGGTGGCGTAGCGGTGGAAGCCGCCGCCCAGCTGGTCGTAGATGCCGCCGCGCGCCATGTTGTCGAGGGTCCCGGCCAGCATCTCGCCGGCGTCCGGCCGCTCCGCCGCCATGTCGAGGAGCAGGAACAGGTTCGACGGGGTGGGGAACTTGGGGGCGTGGCCGAAGCCGCCCCACCGCCGGTCGAAGCGCCGCGCCATCGAATCGACGCACCGCCAGCAGACCCCGGGGCCGGGCGGCTCCGCCGCCGGCTGGGCGCGCTCCTCGACGAAGCGGCGCATCGCCTGCGCCATCTCCTCGGCCTGCTCGAGGACCTCGGCGCGCCGCTCCCGCCAGGCGTCGGCGAGGTCGTCGAGCACGTGGGCGAAGCCCGGCCGCCCGTGGCGGTCGTCGGGCGGGAAGTAGGTGCCGGCGAAGAAGGGCTTGAGCTCCGGGGTGAGGAACAGCGAGTTGGGCCAGCCTCCCTGGCCGGTCAGCAGCTGGGTGGCGGTCATGTAGATCTCGTCGAGGTCGGGCCGCTCCTCGCGGTCCAGCTTGACGTTGACGAAATCGCGGTTCATCAGCGCCGCCACCCGCGGATCGGAGAACGACTCGCGCTCCATGACGTGGCACCAGTAGCAGGTGGAGTAGCCGACCGAGAGGAAGATCGGCTTGTCCTCGCGCCGTGCCCGGCCGAGGGCCTCCTCGCCCCAGGGATACCAGTCGACCGGGTTGTGCTGGTGCAGCAGCAGGTAGGGGCTGCTCTCGCCGCTCAGGCGGTTGGTGGCGCCCGCTTCGCGGGAGGGATCGCTCATCGTCCTGGGCTCCGCCGGCAGCGCCGGCCGTCCGGCCGCCTGCCCGGCCGCCTGCAGGCCGCCGGGTCTCGCGGCGCACCGGAGCCGCGCGGCCGGCGGCGAGTGTATCAGCCACGATGCGGATGGCGCGGACGGCGCGGCCGGCGCGGACGGCGCGGACGTGGCTCCGTTTGCCTCCCTCTCCGGCGCGGGGAGGGCTCGGAAGCGTGAGCCTGCCACGCGAGCGTGCTGGGCTCGCACCTCCTTCCGGCGCCGGCGAGGGAGCAAACCGCGCCACGGCCGGTGCCGGAGGGATCGGCCTATCGGCCTGATATAATTGCGCTGATCGCCATGATCTCCCCGCCACAGCCGTACCGCCGTCGCTCCTGGGCCGGGGCCGCGCGCCGCCGGCTGCCGGCCGGCGGGGCGGCCGGAGCCATGGGGGCCA
>JASLEW010000984.1 GCA_030150965.1 Thermoanaerobaculia bacterium
GTCAAGTCGGTCCGGCCGGAGTTCGACCTGGCGGCGGCAAGCGCCTTCAACAGCGAGATCGTCAAGCAGAAGTTCAAGACCATCCGGGCGCTGAACCTCAAGTCGACGCTGGAGGAGATCCTCCTCACGCTGAGCGATCAGATCCACATGATCCGCCTGGTCGGGACCACCACCTTCATCTATCTCGCCGCCGAGAGGGCGCAGTCGAACCTCGCCATCGTGCGTACCGCCGTGATCAGGCACACCGCGAATCTCACCTAGACCGCGGCCTTGAGGCAGCTTGCAAGGGTCAGGAACCGATGTGGAGCGGGGTGAAGGCGGGCGGGTCGCTGGCGGGGAAGGATTCCTGGGACGCCTCGTCGACTTCGTCGATCGCTGGCCGCTTCTCCTTGGGGTCGCCTTCCTTGGACGGCCTCCCGCCAGCGTTGCCGCGCTTCTGGCCGTTCTCTCCGGTCGCGGGGTCCTGGTCGCTGAGTCGGTTGTTCATGGATGCACCTCACTGCCAAGGGGGCGGGACGATGGAGGGCCCAGCCCTGAGCGGCCGCGGACACCGGCTTTCTGGCACTGTATCCCATCTTCCGCACGGTGGGAGTGAAGCCTCGGGGCGACAGGGCGCGGCGTGCTCCTCCGCCGGCTTTCTGCTCATCCTATGGGCCGCTTGGAGCCGCGGAGCGCCGGCGCAGTGACGCCGGCAGCCTAGTGTCCCGCACGGCCAGTTCGTATGGTATTCGCTTGCCCTCCGGCTCCCTGGCGGCGTTGCGCCTCCTCACCGTAGTCCCTGCTACGCCTGCGTCGGCGCGCCTGGCCAGGAAGCCGGATTGCGGCGCGACTACCATGCGAACTAACCGTGCGGGACACTAGCTCCAGCCGAGCCGGCCGGAACGTTGGAGGCGGAGAGGGTCGGGGACCAGAGGGTCAGGAACCGATAGCGAGCGGCTTGCCCCTCCGCCGGCTTTCTGCCTATCCTTCGGGCCGGGATCCCTGGAGCCGCGGAGCGCCGGCGGTGTGACGCCGGCAGCTCTGCGCGCGACAACTTTCTTCGATCCGGAGCGCAATGCCGACGCCAGAGACCGCGAGCGCCATCGCCACCACCGCTGAGCCCCTTGCCGGGTCCGGCTCCGCCCCGGAGGGCCTGCGCCAAGACCTGCGCCATGACTGGACCGACGCCGAGATCGCGGCCGTCCATGAGCTGCCGCTGACGGAGCTGGTCTTCCGGGCTCAGGTGGCGCACCGGCGGCACCATGACCCGACGCGGGTGCAGCTGTGCACGCTGCTGTCGATCAAGACCGGGGGGTGCCCCGAGGACTGCGCCTACTGCCCGCAGAGCGTCCACTACGAGACGGGGGTCGAACGGCAGGGGCTGGTGCCGCTGGACGAGGTGCTGGAGAAGGCGCGCCAGGCGCGGGACGGCGGCTCGACGCGGTTCTGCATGGGGGCGGCCTGGCGGCAGGTGCGCGATGGCGCCGAGTTCGACCGGGTGCTGGCGATGGTGCGGGGGGTGCGGGCGCTGGGGATGGAGGCGTGCTGCACCCTGGGGATGCTGAGCCGCGAGCAGGCGGAGAGGCTGGCGGATGCCGGGCTCACCGCCTACAACCATAACCTCGACACCGGGCCGGAGTACTACGAGCGGATCATCACCACCCGCAGCTACGAGGACCGGCTGCGGACGCTGGAGCACGTGCGGCGGGCGGGGATCACGGTCTGCTCGGGGGGCATCCTGGGGATGGGGGAGGGGCGCGAGGACCGGGTCGCGATGCTCGGGGTCTTGGCGCGCCTCGATCCGCATCCCGAGAGCGTGCCGATCAACGTCCTGGTGCGGGTCGCGGGGACGCCGCTCGCCACGGCCGAGCCGCTCGATCCGCTGGAGCTGGTGCGGATGATCGCCACCGCCCGGATCGCCATGCCGGCGAGCTTCGTGCGCCTCTCCGCCGGGCGCACCGAGATGTCGGCGGAGACCCAGGCGCTCTGTTTCCTGGCGGGCGCCAACTCGATCTTCACCGGCGAGCGCCTGCTCACCACCCCCAACCCCGGCCAGGACCACGACCAGGCGCTGCTCGGCCGCCTCGGCCTCGCGCCGCTCTGAGGCGCGTGCCGGCCGCACCGGCAGTTCCAGCCGAGCCCGCCGCCACGTTGGAGGCGGAGCTGGCGGCCCGCCTTGCCGCCGCCGCCGCCGCGGGGCTGGCGCGGTCGCTGCGCGGCCCCGGTGCCGGGGCCGACCTCGCCGGCACCGATTTCTGCTCCAACGACTACCTGGGGCTGTCGCGCGATCCCCTGCTGCGTGCCGCGGTGATGGAGCGGCTGGCGGCGCTGCCGCCGGGCGCGCCCCTGGGGGCGCCGGCCTCGCGCCTGCTGCGCGGCAACACACCCCTCCACGAGGCGCTGGAGCGCCGCCTGGCGATGTTCAAAGGGACGGAGGCGGCGCTGCTGTTCCCCAGCGGCTACCAGGCCAACGTCGGCCTGCTGACGGCGCTGATCGCGCCCGGCGACCGCGCGCTCTCCGACGCGCTCAATCACGCCAGCCTGATCGACGGGCTGCGCCTCGCCGGCTGCCGGCGGGTGGTGTTCGGCCACCTCGACGCCGCTGCCGTCGAGCGCGAGTTGGCCCGGCCGCACGCGGGCGGGCGCACCTGGCTGGTCACCGAGTCGCTGTTCAGCATGGACGGCGACATCGCGCCGCTTGACGCCTATGCGGCGCTCGTGGCCCGGTACGGCGCCGAGCTGGTGGTGGACGACGCCCATGCCACCGGCCTCTACGGTCCGGTGCGCGGCTCCGGCCTCTGCGAGGTTTTCGGCATCGAGCGCCGCGCCGCCGCCATCGTCTCGACCTTCGGCAAGGCGGCGGGCCTCGCGGGCGCCTGCGTGGCCGGGTCGCGGGTGCTGGTCGATTTCCTGGCGAGCCGCTGCCGCGCCTTCGTCTTCAGCACCGCGCCGCCGCCGCTGCTGCTGCTCGGCCTCGACGCGGCGCTCGACCGCATGGCCGCCGAGCCGGAGCGCCGCGCCCGGGTCCTGAGCCTGGCGGAGCGCCTGCGCCGGCAGCTCGCGGCGCGCGGGGTGCCGCGCCCGGGCGGCGCCGGGCCGATCGTGCCGGTGCTGCTCGGCGACAACGGCCGCGCGCTCGCCGCCGCCGACGGCCTGGCCGCGCGCGGCTGCGACGTGCGCGCGATCCGCCCGCCCACGGTGCCGGCGGGCACCGCCCGGCTGCGCATCTCGGTGCACGCCGATCATACGGCAGCCGACATCGACGGCCTGGCCGCGGCGCTCGCCGAGGTCCTTGGCTCCCTGCTTCCGGCGGGTGCAGGCGAGCCGGCGGCGGCGATGCCTGAACCCGCCGGCGCCGGGGCTCCGCCGGCCGCCGGCACGGCGCCTCGTCCCCCTGCGCCCGCGGCACCGCGGGCACCGGCCCGGCCCGCCGCCGATCCGGCTGCCGACAGGTCCATGGGCGAAGCCGAGTCATGAACCTGGCCATCGTCGGCACCGGCACCGACGTCGGCAAGACGATCGTGGCGGCGGTGATGCTGGCGCGCTACGGGGACGAGCTGCCGCTGGCCTACTGGAAGCCGGTGGCGAGCGGCGCGCGCGACGGCCGCGACACTGCAACGGTCAGGGCCCTGGCCGGCGACCGGGCCGAGATCCTGCCCGAGAGCTACCTGTTCGACGAGCCGCAATCCCCGCACCTTGCAGCCCGTCTCGCCGGCCGGCACATCGATCCGGCGGCGCTGCTCGCCGACTTCGACCACCACCTCGCCACGCTGAGCGCCTCGACGCCGCCCCGCGGCCTGGTCATCGAGCTCGCGGGCGGCCTCCTGGTGCCGCTGACCGAGGCAGCCCCGCCGCCGCCGGAGCTGCCGGCGGCCGGCGGCGCTTCCGCCGTGCCCGCCGGCGGCGCTTTCATCGCGCCTGCCGGCAATGTCCTGACCGCGCCAGACGGCGCGATGGCCGCCGCCCCGGCGGCCGGAGATCCCGGGCACGACACCGCGGTCCCGGCGGCCCGGCACCCCTCCACCGCCGGCGCCTTCCTGCAATCCGATCTCCTCGTCGAGCTGGCGGCGCGCGCCGGCCTGGCCTGCCTGGTGGTCGGCTCCTCGCGCCTCGGCACCATCAACCACACCCTGCTGACGCTCGAAGCGCTGCGCGCCCGCGGCCTGACGGTGGCCGGCGTGGTGCTCGACGGCCCGCCGAATCCGGAGAACCGCCTCGCCATCCAGCGCCTCGGCCGCATCGAGCCGGTCCTGGAGCTGCCGCCGCTCGCGCCGCTCGACCGCGCCGCGGTGGCCGCCGCCGCCGTCCGCATCGACCCGGAGGGCCGGC
>JASLEW010000987.1 GCA_030150965.1 Thermoanaerobaculia bacterium
CGGCGGGCTCCCGGACCATGGCCCGGCATGGCCTGGCACGGCCCGGCGGCCGGCGGGCGCATTGACACTCCGCCGGTGGTTCCGTAGCCTGTGGGCGAGCCCAGTGCCAGCGAGCGTTTCCTGATGTCCGCCAACCCGCAACGGCGTATCGAAGGCAAGTACGAGATCCTGCACAAGATCCGTGAAGGCGGCATGGGCGCCATCTACCTGGTGCGCCACCGCCTGCTGGACGAGGTGCGGGTGGTCAAGCTGATGCGGCCGCAGCTGGTGGACGACGCCGAGTTCAAGGCGCGGTTCATCCGCGAGGCGCGGCTCGCCATCAAGCTGCGCCACCCCAACATCGCCCACCTCTACGATTTCACCCTGGACGACGACGACACGGCGTTCATCGTCATGGAGTACATCGCCGGCAAGACGCTCGAGGAGCTGCTCGCCGCCGCCGGGCCGCCGCCGCTCGGCCTGGCGCTGGAGATCGCGCAGCAGTCGCTGCGCGCCCTCGGCTACCTGCACGGCAAGGGGTTCGTCCACCGCGACATCTCGCCCGACAACCTGATGCTGTGCGAGGACGCCGACGGCAACCCGCAGGTCAAGCTGATCGACCTCGGCATCGCCAAGGTGATGGAGGGGGCGGAGGCGCAGCTGACGCGCACCGGCACCTTCCTCGGCAAGCTCCGCTACGCCTCGCCCGAGCAGTTCGGCGCCGCCGGCACGACGGCGACCGATGCGCGCTGCGACCTCTACTCCTTCGGCGTCGTGCTCTACGAGCTGCTCACCGGCGTCTACCCGATCAGCGGCAGCGACGCCTCGTCGCTCATCGCCGGGCACCTGTTCCGGCCGCCGCTGCCGTTCGCCGAGACCGACCGGCAGGGGCGGCTGCCGGAGGAGCTGCGCGCCGTGGTGCTCAAGGCGCTGGCCAAGAACCCCGACGAGCGCTACGCCTCGGCAAGGGAGCTGGCGCAGACGCTGGCCGGCTTCCGCCGGCCCGACGATCTCGCCGGCAACGACTGGAAGCGTCTGCTGGCGCCCGACCTCGACGCCACCGGCGCGCTGCCGGCGGCGCGCTCCAGCAGCACCCAGCACCGCCTCGACCAGCACTTCGGGCCGCACACCACGCCGGTGCAGTCGCTGCAGCTGGCGGTGCACGACGCGCGCGGGCTCGCCGGCCTGCCCACCAAGGCCGGCGAGGCGACCACCGTCGCGCCCGAGCTGGCCCTGCGCCCCGCGCGGCCGGGACGGAGGGAGGAGGAGGCGAGCGGCGGGGAGGCGGCGGCGCAGGTCCTCGGGGCGACGCCGGGCGCGCCGGCAGCGGCGGCGGAGCGGGAGGCGGCGGCACCGGCACGCCAGCAGGGGGCCGGCGCCGAGCCGGCAGCGCCGAGACCCGCGGTGCAGGACGCGAAGCAGGCCGGACCGGCGGCGTTGCGGCCGGTCGAGGCTGCGCCGGAGGTGCCGGCACCGGCGGCAGCGGCGCCGCCGGCCCCCAAGGCGGGCGCGGCAGGGCCCGCCGCTCGGCAGGCGAAGGCGCCCGAATCCTCGGCGGAGGCGGGCGCGGCAGCGCCTGCCGCCCGGCAGGCGGAGGCGCCCGAACCCAGGGCGGGGGTGGGCGCGGCAGGGCCTGCCGTCCGCGAGGCGGAGCTGCCCGAACCCAGGGCGGAGGCGGGCGAGGCAGGGCCCGCCGCTCGGCAGGCGGAGCCGCCCGAATCCACGGCGGAGGCGGGCGCGGCGGGAGGCTTGCGGGCCGGGGAGGTGGCGGCGGAGGCCGGCGCGCTGTCCGCGGACGACGACCGCGCCGCACGCGAGGCGCGGGAGGTGGCGGCCTGGGAGATGGCGGCGCGCGACGCGGCGGCGCTGGAGGAGGCGGCGCGGGCGGATGCGGCGCGGGAGCTGGCCGCCGAGGAGCTGGAGCGGCGGGTGGCCGGGCTGCTGGCCGAGATCGACGAGCTGGCGGCGGGCGACAAATGTCGCGTGGCGAGCCGCATGCTGCGCCGGGCGGAGAGCCTGGCCCCCGACGCTCCCGGCGTGCGGGAGCGGCGCGAGCGGATGCAGGAGCGGTCGCGCGGCCAGGCGGCGGAGCGCCGGCGCACGGCGCGGATCGAGCGCCGGGCGCTGGAGGTCGGGCATCACCTGGAGCGCGGCGACCTCGACCGCGGCGGCGAGCTGCTGGCCGCGGCGGTCGCCGAGCTGGGCGAGGCGGAGGCATGGGACCCGCTCCGCCAGCGCCTCGACGCGCTGCGCGCCGAGACCCGCCTGGCCCGGGTCGGAGCGCTGGTGATGGAGGCGCGCCAGCTGGCGGCCAAGGGGGAGCTCGCCGCGGCGCACGAGCGGGTCGAGGAGGCCCGCGCGCTGGAGCCGGAGAACCCCGCGGTGCAGGCGCTGGCGGTCGAGATCGAGACCGCCGCCGCGCAGCAGGGGCGGGAGCGCCGGCGCGCCGAGCGGCTGGCGCAGACCGTGGCCGAGGTGAGCGCCCACCTCGACCGCCGCGAGCTGGAGCGGGCCTCCCGGCTGCTCGACGAGGCGGTGGTGCGCTTCGGAGCGTCGCCGCCGCTGCGCGAGCAGTGGCAGCGGCTGGAGGAGGCCCGCCGCCAGGCCCAGGCCGGCCAGGTCGAGTCGCTGCTCGCGCGGGCGCGGCAGCTGGCGGCGGCGGGCGACCTGGAGGCGGCCCGCGGTGCGGCGGCCCAGGCGCGCGAGCTGGCGGCGCGGCTGCCCGAGCTGCGCGACGCCGCCGCCGGCCTGGAGGTTGAGCTGAAGCGCCAGGCGGCCGACCGGCGCCGCGCCGAGGAGCTGCTGCGCGACGCCCGGCTGCTGCTCAAGGTGGAGGACTTCGCCGACGCGGCGCGCAAGCTCGGCAAGGCGCTGGAGCTGGTGCCCGACCTCGCCGGCGCCCGTCCGCTGCTGGAGGAGGCCCGCCGCCGGGCCGCGGCGCGGCCCGGCCGGCCCCCCGGCCCCGCCGGGCCGGCGGACTGAAGCACTAAATGGTCCGGGCCACCCGCCGCCGCCCGCGGCGCTGGCGCCAGGCGCCCAGGGCCAGGGTGGCGAAGAAGAGGAGGCTGGCCGCCAGCACCACCGCGCCGCCGGTCGGCACCTGGAGGCGCGCCGAGATGCCGAGGCCGCCGGCCCCGGCCAGGAAGGCCACCAGGACGCTCAGCCAGAGGTAGCCGCGGGTGCCGCGCGCCAGGTTGCGCGCCGCCGCCGCCGGCACCACCACCAGCGCCTCGACCAGGAGGGCGCCGATCACCTTGAGGCCGACCACGATGGCGGTGGTCAGGAGCACCGCGAACAGGTACTCGGCATAGGCGGAGTCGACGCCCGCCACCTCGGCGAGCGGCGGGCTCAGGCTGTCGAGCAGCAGGCCGTTGTACTCGCGCCCCAGGAGCAGCGCCACCCACAGGCCCGCCGCGGCGAGCAGGACCAGGTCGCCGTCGGTGACGGTCAGCAGGCTGCCGAACATCACCGACTCGACCTGGTGGATGTTGAAGCGGCGGGTGACCGCGACCAGCAGGCAGATGCCGAGCCCCAGGGTGAGCGCCAGGAAGACGCCGATCAGGGTGTCGGCCGGCAGGGCCGAGCGCCGCTTGACGTAGACCATGCCCAGCGCCGACAGCAGGCAGAAGCCGAAGATCCCGCCGTAGGGCGCGTTGAGCGGCTCGCCGAGCAGCAGGCCGACCGCCAGGCCGGTGAGCGCCGCCTGCCCGAGGGCGGCGCTGAAGAACGCCATGCGCCGCGCCACCACCAGGTGGGAGAGGCCGCCGAGCAGCGGCGCCAGCACCAGCACCGCCAGGAACCCGCGCACCAGGAAGGGGTAACGGAAGTCGGCCGGCAGCCAGCCGGCCCGCGCCAGCTCCGCCACCCAGGCGTAGAAGCACCCGCTCATCCGGCGGTCCCGCCCAGACCGGCCCGCGCCAGCTCCGCCACCCAGGCGTAGAAGCGCCCGCTCATCCGGCCGCCCCGCCCGGGCCGGTCATCCCTGCCAGCCGGTTGGGCTCGTCCGGGCCCTCCGGCCGGGTCCCGTCGCCCGCGCCCGGGTCCGCGCAGGCGGCGAGGACGCCGCCGCCGCTGCCCGCCAGCACCGCGGCCGGCGGCCCGTCGGCGCGCACGGTGCGCGCCAGGACCGTCACCCGGTCGGCCAGGCGCCGCGCCTGCGCGAGGTCGTGCGACACCATGAGGACGGTCACCCCGGCGCCGCGGCAGAGCTCGCCGAGGAGCCGCTCCAGCCGCCCCGACGCGTCCTGGTCGAGGCCGCTCGCCGGCTCGTCGAGCAGCAGCAGCTCGGGCTCGGGGTCGAGGGCGTGCGCCAGGAGCACCCGCCGCAGCTCGCCGCCGGAGAGCACGGCGAGCGGCTTGGCCGCGGCGCCCGCGAGGCCGACGCGGTCGAGGAGCGCGGCGATGCGCCGGCGCGCCGCGCCGCCCACCCCCAGGCACACCGGGCGGCGCTGGCGGGTGAGGGCGAGGAAATCGGCCACCGTCACCGGCAGCGTCCGGTCGACGGTGAAGCTCTGCGGCACCAGGCCGATGCGGCCGCTGCCGCGCCAGTGGGCCAGGATGCTGCCGGTGAAGGCGGTCTGGCCGAGGATGGCGGCGAGCAGGGTGCTCTTGCCGGCGCCGTTGGGACCGGCGACGACGTGCAGGGTGCCGGGGGCGACCGTCAGGCTCACCCGGTCGAGCAGGGTCTCGCCGGCGCGCCGCACGGTCACGCCGTGCAGCTCGAGGAGCGGCGGGCCGGCGGCGGCGCTCATCGCGGGTCGGTCACCAGCGCCCGCACCAGGGTGTCGGCGTTGCTCTGCATCTCCCTTTCGAACTTGTCGTCGGTGTAGGCGCCCGAAGCGATGTGGCTGATGACGTAGACGCGCGCGCCCCCCTCGTCGCGCAGCACCGCCGCCATCGCCGGCGGGAAGCTCTCCTCGCTGAGCACCACCTGGATGCGCTCGCGGCGCAGCAGCTGCACCATGTCGCGCAGCTCGGCCGCCGAGGGCATCAGGCCGTGCGCCGGCTGCACCACGCCGGCCACCTCCAGCCCGAACTCCTGGAGCAGGTAGCCATAGCCGTCGTGCACGGTGACCACGCGGGTGATCCTGGCCGCCGCGAGCCGCGCGGCGGCGCGGGCCTTGATCTGGCGCAGCCTGCGGGCGTAGCGCTCGGCGTTGTCCAGGAGCGCCGCCGCCGCCGCCGGGCGCAGGGCGGCGAGCGCCCGCTCGATGGCGTAGGTCTGCTGCACGGCGTTGGTGAAGGAGATGAAGGTGTGGGAGTTGACCGCCGTGCCGCGCAGCGAGCGGATCTGCGGCGTCGCGTCGTTGGGGCGCAGCACCACCACGCGGCGGTTGCCCGCGGCCCTGAGCATCGGGAAGATGAAGTCGTCGTGGCCGATGCCGTTGACCACGATGGCGTCGAGGTCGACGAGCTTGCGGATGTCCTCCGGCCGCGGCTGGTAGTCGCCGGCGTCGATCTCGCCCGGCAGGATCGGCCGCACCGTGAAGCCCGGCAGGCCGGCGACGACGTTGCGGGTCCAGGAGTAGTAGGGGTGAAGGGTGACGCCGATCACCAGGGGCCGGGGCGCGGCCGGCGCCGGTGCGGCGGGAGCGGCCGGGGTGGTCGGAGCGGGGGCGGCGCCGCCGGGGCGCGCGGGAGCGGCGGGCTGGTTGCCGTTGACCGGGAGGGCGGCAGCGGCGCCCGCGGCAAGGCCGGCGGCGGCCGCGAGGAGGATGGCCAGGACGACGGCCGA
>JASLEW010000627.1 GCA_030150965.1 Thermoanaerobaculia bacterium
TTCCACTACCGGCGCTTCCGGCGGTCCTGGTGCTGGCGCCGCCGCCGGAGGCTCTGGCGGCGGGCCCGCGGGCGATGGCGCCGGCGCTCCGGCGCTGGTGGCCGACTTCCGCCGCCAGAGCCTCCGGCGGCGGCGCCAGCACCAGGACCGCCGGAAGCGCCGGTAGTGGAACCACCGGCGGCTCCGCCGGCACCAGGATCACCGGCGGCGGCGCCGGCTTCCGATCCACCGGCGGCGGCACCAGATCCACCGGCGGCGCCGCCGGAAGCAGATCCATCGGCGGCGGCGCCGCCGGGCGCGACCACCAGGGCGAGGGCGGGAGCCTCGCCCAGCACCGCGACGAACACCTCGGCCGGCTCCCCGGCCGGCGCCGGGAGGGCCGCGAGGGCCGTCACGGCCTCCTCCCAGCCGGCGGCGTCGGTGGCCTCCCGGGCCGCCAGCGCGGCGGCGCCGGTCAGGAGGGCGGCGGCATCCGAGGAGGCGCTGGCGCTGGCATTGGCCGCGGCGGCGGCGGCCAGCTCATCGAGCAGCGAGTGGAACTCCAGCTCGGTGAACAGCTGGCGCAGCGCCTCGGGATCGGGGGGATCGTGGCGCAGCGCCCGCGGGTCGAAGGCCACCGGCAGGTTGGTGTGGATGGTGGACAGCTCCTTGGACAGGCGGGCCTGCTCGGCGTGCTGCTGCAACCCCTCGCGGTAGCTCTTGCGCGGCACCTCGGCGGCGCGGGCGAGCAGCTCCTCGAGCGACCCGAACTCCTGGATCAGCGACTTCGCCCCCTTGTCGCCGATGCCGGGGACGCCCGGGATGTTGTCGATCGAGTCGCCCATCAGCGCCAGCACGTCGGCCACCCGTTCGGGCGGCACGCCGAAATCCTCGGTCACCTCGGCCGGCCCGTAGAGCTTCGAACGGCCGGTGTGGTAGAGCGAGACGTGCGGCTCGACCAGCTGCATCAGGTCCTTGTCCGCGGACACCAGCACCACGTCGTAGCCGGCGGCGACGGCCGAGCACGCCAGGCTGCCGAGCACGTCGTCGGCCTCGTAGCCGGACAGCTCCAGCGCCGGGATGCGGAACGCCTCCAGCACCCGGCGGATCCACGGCATCTGGCTGGCCAGGTCCTCCGGCATCGGCGCGCGGTTGGCCTTGTAGGCCTCGAAGCGCTCGCTGCGGAACGAGCGGCCGACGTCGAGCGCCACGCCGATCAGCTCCGGCCGCTCCTCGCGCAGGAGCTTGCGCAGCATGGTGATGAAGCCGTAGACGGCGTTGGTCGGCTCGCCCTTCGAGTTGGAGAGGTTGCGGATGGCGTAGAACGCCCGGAAGATGTTGGAATAACCGTCGATCAGGTAGAGGCGCGGGCGCCCGTCCGCGGCGGCTGCGGAGCCGGTGGCGCCGGTGGCGCCAGGCTCGCCGGCGGCGCCCGCGGAGGCAGGGGAGGAGGAGGCGTCTTCGGGCATAGGTCTTGAATTCTAGCCCGGCGTTCGGCCGTCGACGCGCTCCCCTCGCCGCGGGCGGAAGCCCGCGTGCAGCGAGCCGGACAGGAAAAGGGAGGCCTCGGACATGTCGCTGCTGGCCTGGATCGTCCTCGGGCTCGTCGCCGGGCTGATCGCCAAGCTCCTGGTGCCGGGGCCGCACGGCTGCATCGTCACCGTCATCATCGGCATCGCCGGGGCGCTGCTCGGCGGCTGGCTCTCGACGCTGCTCGGCTTCGGCGGCCTGGCGGGACGGCTCGACCTGCGCAATCTGGTCATCGCCACCCTGGGCGCCGTGGTGCTGCTCGCCTTCTTCCGCCTGCTCACCGGCCGCCGGCTCTGACCGCGGCCAGCGGACCGGGCTTGCCCCCTCCTGCCGCCAGGCGGGTGCGGCAGCCTGCCGGCGGTCGCCAACACCCGCCGCCCCCTGCTGACGAGCGACCGCCTCCTCAGCGTAGTCCCCGCTACGCTTGCGTCGGCGCGCCTGGCCGGGAAACGCGGATGCCTCGACGCCTTAGATATCGGATTCGTGACGCACCGCACTAGCCGCCGCGCCGCGCCTGCGACAGCAGGTGCGCCGCCTCGGGCAGGATCAGCTTCTCCAGCGCCAGGGAGACGGCCTTGGGCGAGCCGGGCAGCAGGAAGACGGCGCGGTCGCCCACGAGGCCCGCGGCGGCCCGGCTGAGCATGGCGGCGGCGCCCACCTGCTGGTAGGAGAGCATGCGGAAGAGCTCGCCGAAGCCCTCGATCCGGCGGTCGAGGAGGGGCGCGACCGCCTCGACGGTCAGGTCGCGGGGCGAAAAGCCCGTGCCGCCGGTCAGCACGAGCACGTCGAGGCCGGGCAGCGCGAGCAACCGGCGCGCCGCCGCGCGGATGGCGGCGACGTCGTCCGGCACCAGCGCCGACTCCAGCACCCGATGACCGGCGGCGACGGCGCCCTCGCGCAGCAGCCGGCCGCTCGCGTCGTCCCGCGCCGCCCGGGTGTCGCTGACGGTGATGATCCCGAAACCCAGGGGGCGCCGCGGCGCCAGCTCCCGGTGCTCCTCGGCGCTCATGGCGGCCGACGGTAGCACAGCGCACCGGGCGCGCCCGCCGGCGCCCGCCGGCGCCCGCCGGGGCCACCGGGGCCACCGGGGCCTCGCTCCCCGAGACTGTCCGCTCCTGGGACGGCACCTTCCCAGGAGCGGACAGCGGAAGCCCCCGCCGCGGCCTGGATCGCTCGCCACAAGTCCATTGTTTGTAGTATGATGTGAGCCCCCTGAAACCGTGGCACACGAGCTGCGTAGTCCAGGTGGTGAGAGGGGAATCGTCATGGACATCGCACGTACCGGACAGGCAGAGAAGCGCCGCCGCCGCAACATCATCGTGGCAGCGCTCGGGCTGGTCTTCATCGCTCTCATCACCCTCGGCCTCTCACATCTCAAGCCGGCGGCGCCCACCGTCGAGCGGCAGACCGTGTGGGTCGATACCGTGCAGCGCGGCTCCATGCTGCGCCAGGTGCGCGGCTCGGGGACGCTGGTGCCGATCGACTCGGCGGTGCGCTTCATCTCGGCGCAGGTGGACGGTCGCATCGAGCGCATCCCCAACCTGCCCGGCGCCAACGTCGGTCCCGACACGGTGCTGATGGAGATGAGCAACCCCGAGGTCGAGCAGAACGCCAACGAGGCCCTGGCCAACCTCAAGGCGGCCCAGGCGGACGCCGACAACCTGCGCGCCCAGCTCGCCACCCAGCTGCTCAACCAGCAGTCCCTGGTGAGCACGGCGCTGTCCAACAGCGCCCAGGCCGACCTCCAGGACGAGGCCAACCAGAAGCTCGCCAAGGACGGCCTGATTCCCGAGATCACCCACAAGCTCTCGGTGCTCAAGGCCGAGGAGCTGCACAAGGAGGTCGCCATCGAAAAGGACAAGTTCCTCAAGGCGGAGGCCTCGGCCAAGGCGCAGAACGCCGCCCAGCAGTCGCGGGTCGATAACCTGGCGGCGCTCTACGAGCTGCGCAAGCGTCAGCAGGACGCGCTCAGGGTCAAGGCGAGCCTCGCCGGCGTGCTCCAGGAGGTGCCGGTGCAGGTGGGCCAGCGGGTCACCGCCGGCACGACGCTTGCCCGCGTCGCCCGCCCCGACCAGCTCAAGGCGCAGCTGCGCATCCCGGAGACCCAGGCCAAGGACGTGCGCCCCGGCCAGAAGGCGGCCATCGACACCCGCAACGGCATCGCCGCCGGGGTGGTCTCGCGCGTCGCCCCCTCGGTGCAGGACGGCACGGTGATGGTGGACGTGACCCTCCAGGGGCCGCTGCCCGCCGGCGCGCGCACCGACCTCTCGGTCGACGGCACGATCGAGATCGAGCGCCTGGAGAACGTCCTCTACGTCGGGCGCCCGGCCTACGGCCAGGCGCAGAGCAAGGTCGAGATGTTCAAGCTGACCGACGGCGGCAAGGAGGCGGTGCGCGTCCCCGTCCAGCTGGGCCGCAGCTCGGTCAACACCATCGAGATCGTCGGCGGCCTCGCGCCCGGCGACCAGGTCATCCTTTCCGATACGTCAGCCCAGGACGGCTACGAGCGCATCCGGCTGAACTGATCCACGGTCTTCTTTCACCCGCCACTAGGAGAGACGATGAACGCATCCACGGAGGCATTGATTCAGCTCGAAGGGGTGACCAAGGTCTTCCTCACCGACGAGGTCGAGACGCACGCCCTGTCCGGCATCCACCTCGAGATCCGCAACGGCGAGTACGTGTCGATCGCCGGACCGTCGGGCTGCGGCAAGACCACGCTGCTCTCGATCCTCGGCCTGCTGGACACGCCGTCGGAGGGCAAGTACCGGCTCAACAACAAGCAGGTGGCCGACCTGTCGTTCTCCGACCGCGCCCGCATCCGCAACCAGGAGATCGGCTTCATCTTCCAGGCCTTCAACCTGATCGGCGACCTCACGGTGTACGAGAACGTCGAGCTGCCGCTGACCTACCGCGGCATGGCCGCCAAGGAGCGCAAGGAGCGCGTCCAGGAGGCGCTCGAGCGGGTGGGCATGTCGCACCGGATGAAGCACTACCCGTCGCAGCTCTCCGGCGGCCAGCAGCAGCGCGTCGCCGTCGCCCGCGCGGTGGTGGGCAAGCCTTCGATCCTGCTCGCCGACGAGCCCACCGGCAACCTCGACTCGCGCAACAGCGAGGCGGTGATGGATCTGCTCGCCGAGCTGCACAAGGAGGGCGCGACGATCTGCATGGTCACCCACGACCCGCGCTTCGCGCGCTACGCCGACCGCACCATCCACCTCTTCGACGGCCGGGTGGTCGAGGAGGAGCAGGGCCCGCAGCGCCAGGTCGAGGAGAAGGAGCTGGCCGAGCGCGGCTTCGTGGTCTGAGCGCCCGGTCCTGGCTCACGGCAGCGGCTCGGCTCCCTTCCGCGGCGGCACGCGGCGCGGCGGAGGAGGCCGGGCCGTTTTCTTTTCTCTTGCTAGAGTGGTGCGATGAGCCCGCCGTCCCCGCCGCGTCCGGTGCGGGCGCTGATCGCCGACGATCAGCGTGAGGTGCGCGAGGCCCTGCGCCTGCTGCTCAAGAGCGAGGGCTTCGAGACGGTGCTCGCCGCCTCGCCCGCCGAGGTGATGCAGGCGGTCACCAGCCGCGAGCTGGACGTGGCGCTCCTCGATCTCAACTACTCCCGCGACACCACCTCGGGCCGCGAGGGGCTCGACCTGCTGGGCCGCCTGCGCGACCTCGATCCGACCCTGCCGGTGGTGGTGATGACCGCCTGGGCCAGCATCGACCTGGCGGTCGCCGCGATGCGCCACGGCGCCCGCGACTTCCTCGAGAAACCCTGGGAGAACCAGCGTCTCCTGGCGGTGCTGCGCACCCAGGTGGAGCTGGCGCAGGCGCTGCGGCACGGCCGCCGCCTGGAGGCCGAGAACGAGCTGCTGCGCCGCGCCGGCGGGGCCGCCGCCGGCAGCGCCCGGGTGATCGCCGAATCGCCCGCCATGCGGAAGGTGGTCGAGCTGGTCGAGCGCGTCGGCCCCTCCGCCGCCAACGTGCTGATCACCGGCGAGAACGGCACCGGCAAGGGGCTGGTGGCGCGGGCGCTGCACGCCGCCTCGGCGCGGGCGGGCAACGCCATGGTGACGGTCAACACCGGCGGCCTGTCGGAGGCGGTCTTCGAGAGCGAGCTCTTCGGCCACGTCCGCGGCGCCTTCACCGACGCCAAGGAGGACCGGGTCGGCCGCTTCGAGCTGGCCGACGGCGGCACCATCTTCCTCGACGAGATCGCCAACATCTCGCTCGCCCAGCAGGCGCGCCTGCTGCGCGTCCTGGAGACCGGCGAGTTCGAGCGCCTGGGCTCGTCGCGCACCCGCGCCGCCGACGTCCGCATCCTGTCGGCGACCAACGCCGACCTGCGCCAGGAGGTGACGGCCGGGCGCTTCCGCCAGGACCTGCTGTTCCGGCTCAACACCGTCGAGATCCACGTGCCGCCGCTGCGCGACCGCCGGGCCGACATCCTGCCGCTCGCGGCGCATTTCCTGGCGCAGCACGCCGGCCGCTACCGCAAGGCGCTCCCCGGCTTCACCGACGAGGCGGTGCGGGCGCTGCTGGCCCACGGCTGGCCGGGCAACGTCCGCGAGCTCGATCACGCCATCGAGCGCGGCGTGCTGATGGCGGCGGGCGACCGGGTGCAGGCCGCCGACCTGGGGCTCAACGCCGCCGCTCCCGCCGGCCCGGCGCGCCTCGACGACCTGCCGCTCGAGGAGGTCGAGAAGCTGCTGATCGAAAAGGCCCTCGCCCGCTACGGCAGCGTCAGCCAGGCGGCGAGCGCCCTGGGCCTGTCGCGCAGCGCCCTCTACCGCCGCCTGGAGAAGCATGGGATCTGAGCCGGGGCGGCAGGATCCGAGGCCAGGCGGCGGGAGCTTCGAGGCCCGGCTCCTGCTCCTCGCCCTGGCGGTGGGGGTCCCGGGGACGCTCCTCGCCCTGACGCTGCTGTGGACCGGGACCCTCGGCACCTCGCTGCGCTGGGCCCTCACCGCGGTGCTCCTGGTATCCTGGTGGATCCTGGCCTCGACCGTCCGCACGCGCGTCGTCCGGCCGCTCCAGACGCTCGCCAACGTGCTGTCCGCGGTGCGCGAGGGCGACTTCTCGCTGCGCGCCCGCGCGGCGCCGCGGCTCGATGCCCTGGGCCAGGTGTTCGAGGAGGTCAACGCCATCGGCGGCATCCTGCGCGAGCAGCGCCTGGGCGCGGTGGAGGCGGCGGCCCTGCTGCACCGGGTGATCGCCGAGGTGGACGTGGCGCTCTTCGCCTTCGACGACCGCGACCATCTGCAGCTGGTCAACCGCGCCGGCGAGCGCCTGATGGCGGCTCCGGCCAGCGTGCTCGCCGGGCGGTCGGCCGCGGCGCTGGGACTCGACGCCTTCCTCGCCGGCGAGGAGGCGCGCATCCTCGATCACACCTTCCCGGGCGGCCCCGGGCGCTGGGACGTGCGGCGCAGCCGCTTCCGCGAGGGCGGCCTGCCCCACCGGCTGCTGGTGATCTCCGACGTCTCGCGCACCCTGCGCGAGGAGGAGCGCCAGGCGTGGAAGCGCCTGATCCGGGTGCTGGGGCACGAGCTCAACAACTCGCTGGCGCCGATCCGCTCGATGGCCGCCACGCTGTCGTCGCTGCTCGGCCGCGAGCCGCCGCCCGCCGACTGGCGCGAGGACATGCAGCGCGGCCTGGAGATCATCGCCGACCGCTCCGACGCCCTGCTGCGCTTCATGGCCGGCTACGCGCGCCTCGCGCGGCTGCCGGCGCCGCGCCTGGCGCCGCTCGCGGTGGCGCCGCTCATCCGGCGGGTCGCGGCGCTGGAGCACCGGCTGCCGGTGTTCGTCGAGAAGGGGGTGGAGGTGGCGCTCGACGGCGACGCCGATCAGCTGGAGCAGCTGCTCATCAACCTGCTGCGCAACGCCGCCGACGCCGCGCTCGTCACCCGCGGCGGGGTCGGCATCGGCTGGCGGGTGGACGGCGCCTTCCTGGAGGTGCGGGTGGAGGACGAGGGGCCGGGCCTGGTCAGCCGGGAGAACCTGTTCGTGCCGTTCTACACCACCAAGCCCACCGGCACCGGCATCGGGCTGGCGCTGTCGCGGCAGATCGCCGAGGCCCACGGCGGCACGCTGACGCTCGACAACCGCATCCCGCCGCCCGGCTGCGCGGCGGTGCTGCGGCTGCCCCTGACCGGCGCCGCCGCCGGCGCCGCCGGCAGTCGGGGCGAGGCGCAGCACCGCCGCGCAGCCGGGCGGCGGGATGCGGTTGTCGAGCGTCAGCGTGCCGCCGTGGGCCTCGGCGATCA
>JASLEW010000751.1 GCA_030150965.1 Thermoanaerobaculia bacterium
CGCGGCGTCCCAGGCGCCGGCCCCCCCTCCGGTCCGCGCCCCCGCCGCGGGCGCCGGGGGCCGCGGCGGGGCGGCGGCGGGAGCGGGCGTCCGGCTCTTGCCTCCCAGCTCGACCAGCATGCGCAGCAGGAGGTCCTCGACGGCGATCGGCTCGAAGCCCTCCTCGTAGGAGACCTCGTCGCCGCCGTAGAACTTGAAGTCCCCCTCCTCCCAGCGGAGCAGGGACTCGAGCTGGCGGATGGTCTGCAGGCGCAGCGCGGTCAGCAGCTGCTGGCGGTCGAGGTAGCCGCGCTCGACCAGGAGGTCCTGCAACCGGCCGCCGGCCGCCTGGCTCTCGGCGCTGGCGCGGGCGAAGGCCGCGGCGGCGAGCACGCCCTCGCCCACCAGCACCTGGGCCAGCCCCTCCTCGACGGTGTGGGCGAGCGAGTCCGCCGCCACGATCCTGCCGCCCAGGAAGGACACGGCGACGATGTCCTGCTGTCCCTGGACGGTCAGGATGCCGGTCTTGTTCTGCTGCGAGATGGTCTGCAGGATCTCCGGCAGGCCGAACAGGTCGAGGCTGCCTTCAACCGCCATCGGCGCTCCCCTCCGGGAGCCGCGCGCGCCGCCGCTCACACGGCATTGCGCCGCTCCCAGGCCAGCCGCGCCACGAGGTAGAGGAGCAGCCCGCCGAGCGCCAGCGACCAGGCCGCCAGGCCGCCGGCGTCGAATCCCCACGGGATGCGGTAGCCGAGCCGCTCGTAGAGCGGCAGCATCAGCAGGCCGACCGGCAGCAGCAGGGCCAGGAAGCTGCGCCCGCCCTCGCCGGCCTCGGCGGCGGCCAGACCCGGCACCAGGGCCCGCCGCCAGCGGTCGAGGGCGCGATGGCCGAGGCGCCACTGCAGCTGGGCCTCGGCGCGGCCCTGGGTGCGCCGCGCCAGATGCAGCGCCACCGCCACCAGGAGGGCCGCGAGGACGACGGCCAGGGCGGCGCCGTGCTGCACCAGGTCGAACGGCGGCTCCGTGGGGCCGGCCAGGGCGCGCTCGATCTCGGGGATGAGCGCCAGGCCGCCGGCGGCGGTGACCACCTTCTCCTGCTCGGAGTTGCTCACCCAGCGGTCCACCCGCTCGGCGTCCACCCGCTTGGCCTGGGCCAGGGCCCGGTGGGCCTCGTCGAACTGATAGCCCTCGTTGTAGGCCTGGCTGAGGTCGTACTGGGCCGCCGCGGCGTTGCGCGGATCGGCGGCGGCCGCCTGCTGGAAGTAGCGGATGGCGCTGGCGGTGTCGCCGCGGTTGAAGGAGTAGACGCCCAGGTTGAGCAGGGCGGCGGCGTTCTGCGGCTCGGCGCCCAGCACCTCGAGGTAGAAGCCGCGCGCCAGCTCCCACTGGCCGAGGATGCGGTGCACGTCGGCGAAGAGGTGCTTGACGGCGGGGCTGTCGGGCAGGCTCGACCGCACCTGTCCGAGGTCGCCGAAGAGGTTGCCGTAGAGGCGCCGCTGCTGCAGGCTCTCGAGCGCCCGAACCGGCGGCGACAGGCGGACCGCCACCGCCCGCTGCTGGGCGGCGATGGCGAGCGGCGCGGCCCCGACCAGCAGGCCGAGCATGGCGAGCACCACGCGCTGGCTGGGCGAGAGGTAACCCCACAGCAGGACGGACCACAGGAGCGGCGCCCACACCAGACCTCCCGGCAGCAGCAGCGGCCAGAGCAGCAGCGCCACCGCCAGCGCCAGGGCGGCGGGCCGCGGCAGCCGCCGGCCCAGCCAGCCGGTGAGGTCGTGCAGCAGGCCGGCGCCGCGCGTCGCGAGGAGCGCCGCGACGAACAGGCCGCCGGTCAGCAGCAGCAGGCTGAGCCCCCAGAGGAGCAGGTCCTGGAGCCAGAGGTAGCGCTCGCGCGGCAGCCAGAGCAGGCGCGGGTAGGCGCGGCCGAGCGCCGCCGCCGCCAGGGCCCAGGAGCCCTCGGCGCGCGCCACCGCGGCCTCGGCGAAGGCCACCTCCGGCCGGCCGGGATCGAGGCGCTCGGCGGCTTCCAGCGCCCAGGCGGCCCGCGCCGCGTCGTGACGCCGCGCCGCCTCGACGCCCCAGGCGAGGGCGCCCAGCGACAGGTCGGGGAGCCGCGCCATGCCCAGCTGCCCCGCGGTCGCGAGCATCTCGGTGACCGCCGCCTGCGACCGCTCGCGATCGGCGGCGCTCACCCAATGCAGCCACTCCTCCTGCAGCTGCTGAAGCTGCTGCCGCACCGCCGGGGTGACGGTGAAGCCGCCCGAGCGCTGGACCGCCGGCTCGCCGCCGGCAGGCGCCGGCGCCTGCGCCACGGCGGCGGGCGCGCCGCCGGCGAGCAGGGCGGCGCAGAGCAGCAGCAGCGCCGTGCCGGACGGTGGGGCTTCAGCCCCGCTTCTGCACATAGCGGACCCGCAGGCGGTACAGCAGGTCCTCCAGGAACGCCGACTCCTGGGCGGTCAGGTTCCCGGCCGTCTTCTGGCGCAGGACGTCGAGGAGATCGATGTACAGGCGCGCCATCTCCATGTTCTCGGCCGAGCCGCCGTCCGGCAGCTCGGCATCCCCCAGGTAGATGGGCACCGGCTCGGCCAGCATCGCCGCCAGGTCATAGAACGTCGGCCCGAGGCCGGGCGGCGTTCCGGGCAGCTCCAGGCGCGCGGCCGGCTCCTCGGGCTCCTCGGGCTCCTCGGGCTCGTCGAGCTCCAGGTCGGCGGCCGGGGCGGCGCTCCGGCCCCTGCGGGGGCCGCGGGTGGGGACCTCCGGCCCGGCCGCCGGCGGCA
>JASLEW010000991.1 GCA_030150965.1 Thermoanaerobaculia bacterium
GCCCGAGGCGCACGATGCGGCCAGCGCGGCGGCCGCGGTGGCCGCCGCCGAGGTCCGGCGGGCGGTGCGCCTGCTGCTTGCCTCGCCCCTGGTCACCGACCGCTGCCCCGATCCGGCCGGCTTCGCGCTCGTGCGCCGGCATGCCGGCGAGCTGCGGCGCTGGTTCGGCGAGCGCCTCGGGTTCCGGTTGGTGGTGGAGACCGAGTTCGCCCGGCTGCACAAGCGCTGCGCCCCCGGGGCGCGGCTCCGGCCGCTGCACACCGGCACCCGCCCGTTCGATCCGCGGCGCTATGCCCTGCTCTGCCTGACGCTGGCAGCGCTGGAGCACATGGAGGTCCAGACCGTGCTCTCGGAGCTGGCGCAGAAGGTGGAGCTCCTCGCCGGCTCCGAGCCCGAGGTCGCGGGCTTCGACCTGACCAGCCACGCCGAGCGCCAGGCGTTCGTCGACGCGGTGCGGTGGCTGGTCGGCGCCGGCGTGCTCAGCCTGACCGACGGCGAGGACGTCTTCTTCGTCGAGGGCCGCGGCGATGCGCTCTACGACATCCACAGCCGTCCCCTGGCGCAAGTGCTCTCGGCGACGGTGCCGGCGACCGCCGCCGAGCTGCTGGCCGACGGTCCCGAGCGCGACATCTATCCCGACACCGAGGAGGGGGCCAACCGCCGGCTGCGCCACCGCCTGATGCGCCGGCTGGCCGAGGAGCCGGTGCTGTACCTGCACGAGCTGACGGACGCCGAGCGCTCCTACCTGGCGTCGCAGCGCCCCTTCCTGATCGAGCACCTGGCCGCCGCCACCGGCCTGGAGGTGGAGGTGCGGCGGGAAGGGCTGCTCGCCGTCGATCCCGACGACGAGCTGACCGATCTCGCCTTCCCGGCGAGCGGCACCCTGTCGCATGCGGCGCTGCTGCTCGCCGAGCACCTGGCCGCCCGCGGACGGGAGGCGCCGGAGCGCCAGGCGGTGGTGCCGCGCACCGAGCTCGCGGAGGTGATGCGGGAGAGGGTCGCCCGCTACGGCCACCTGTGGAGCCGGTGGGTGCGCGAGGATCCGGCAGGGCCGGAGGAGCTGCTGCAGGAGGCCCTGGCGCGCCTGGAGATGATGGGGCTGCTGACCAGCACGGCGGAGGGCGTCAGGCCGCTGCCGGCGATCGCGCGCTACCGGGTGGCCGAGCCCGCCGCGCGCCCGGAGGCGGCGGCCGACGGCGCGGCGGCGGAGGGCGGCGATGGCTGACGAGCCGGCCCTCCTCCTGCTGCCCCCGGCCAGCCGCCAGGAGGCGGCTCCGGCGCTGCCGCTGCCGCGGCCGGTGCGCGAGCGCTTCCAGCCGCTGCGCGCCGGGATCGTCAACCTTTGGCAGTACGACGACCAGGAGCTGCCCTTCCACCAGGGCAGGCTGATCCTGCGCGGCGAGAACGGCAGCGGCAAGTCCAAGGCGCTGGAGCTGCTGCTGCCCTTCCTGTTCGATGCCGACCTGTCGCCGCAGCGCCTGGATCCGTTCGGCGGCACCGCGCGCTCGATGGAGTGGAACCTGCTCCAGGACGGCCGCTACGAGAGCCGCATCGGCTACGTCTGGCTGGAGCTCGGGCGGCGCGCCGGCGCCGACGGCGGGGCCGGCGAGGCCGGTGGGGCCCGCGGGGAGGTGGAGGCGGGGAGCGAGGCGTTCTGGACCCTGGGCTGCGGGCTGCGGGCCACCCAGCGGACGCGCCGGGTCGACGCCTGGTTCTTCCTCACCCGCCAGCGCGTCGGCCGCGACCTGGCGCTCCTCTCACCGGCCCGCACGCCGCTGCTCAAGGAGCAGCTGCGGGCCGAGATCGGCGCCGGCGGCTGGGTGTTCGAGACCGGCAGGGACTACCGCGAGAAGCTCGACCAGCAGCTGTTCGGCCTCGGCGAGGAGAGCTTCTCGACCCTGCGTCACCTGCTGCTGCAGCTGCGCCGCCCGCACCTGTCGGAGAAGCTCGATCCGCAGTCGCTGGCGGACCTGCTCAAGGAGAGCCTGCCGGCCCTCGACCGCGACCTCGTCGGCCAGCTGTCGGAAGGATTCGAGCGGCTGGAGAAGGAGCAGCAGGAGCTGGCCAGGACCCGGGAGGCGGTGCAGGAGACCGCCGCCTTCCTCGACCTCTACCGCGACTACGCCCGCGGCCTCGCGCGCGGCCGGGCCGCGGCGGTGCGGCAGGCCGACAGCTCGTACCACAGGACCGCGGCCGAGATGCGCCAGGCGCAGACGGACGCCGCGCGCCTGGAGGGGCAGATCGCCGAGACCGCCGGGCGCGAGCGCCAGGCCGAGGCCGACCTCGTCCGGGTGACCGCCGCCATCGCGGCGCTGGCCGAGTCTCCGGAGATGCGGACGGCGGCGGTGCTGCGGGCCCTGGGCGAGAAGGCGGCGGCCGAGGAGCGGCGCGCGGCCGAGGCCGTCGAGCTGGTCGCGGCGCAGGGCCGCCGGGTCGCCGGCCGGCGCCGCGACCTTGAGCGCGCCGGCGAGGAGGCGGAACGGGCCGCGGCGCAACGCGACGCCAGCGCCGCAGCCACCATCGCCGCGGCCGGCGAGGCCGGGCTGGCGGCGCCGTGCGATGCGGCGTGCGCGGCGCTGCCCGGCAGTCCGGGTGCGGCGCAGGCGACGATCGACGCGGCGGTGCGGCGGCGCCGCGAGGAGATCGAGGAGATGCGGCGCCTGGCCGCCGAGCGGGACCGCGCCCAGGGCCACGAGGAGCGCGCCCAGGAGCGGCTGCGCGAGGCGGCGGAGCAGCAGCGGGCCGCGGTGCGCCGCCGCCTGGAGGCGGAGGCGGTCGCCGCGGCCGAGCGCCAGGCCCTTGAGGTTGGGCTGACCGCCTGGTTGGCGGGGCTGGCGGAGCTGGCCACGGCGGCGCCCGCGGCCGCGGACCTGCTCGCCCACGCGCCCGGCGCCAGGCCGGCCGCGTG
>JASLEW010000785.1 GCA_030150965.1 Thermoanaerobaculia bacterium
CGCCGCCGGCCCCAACCTGGACAACGAGGGGCACCGGCGGCAGCGACATGACCGCCGCCGTGGTCAGCGGCCGGCCGCTGCCGAGGAGGTGGCGGCGCATCTCGTCCACCGTCTGGAAGCGCCGGGCGGGCTCCTTGGCCAGCGCCTTGAGGATCGCCTGGTCGAGCCACGCCGGCACCGCGGGGATGCTGGAGCTGGGCGGCCGGGGCTCCTCCTCGACCTGGGCCTTGAGCACGGCGTAGTCGCTGGCGCCGTCGAAGGGCACGGCGCCGGTCAGCATCTCGTAGAGCACGGTGCCCAGGGCGTAGACGTCGGTGCGCCGGTCGGCCTCCTCGCCGCGGATCTGCTCCGGCGCCATGTAGCGCAGCGTGCCGATCAGCAGGCCGGTGCGGGTGAGGCGGCCGCTGCCGACCATGCGCGCGATGCCGAAGTCCATCACCTTGACCGCGCCCGCGTCGGCGATCATCAGGTTCTCGGGCTTGAGGTCGCGGTGGACGATGCCCGCCCGGTGCGCCTCCTCGATCCCTTCGAGCGCCGCCGAGAGCAGCGGCACCGCCCGCTCCCAGGGCATCGGGCCGCCGCCCTGGATCAGGCGCGCCAGGGTCTGGCCGCGCACGTACTCCATCGCCAGGTAGAGGTCGCCGCCGTCGACGAAGAAGCTGTAGATGGTGGCGATCGCCGGGTGGCTCACCCGCGCCAGCATCCGCGCCTCGGCGCGGAAGCGCTCGACGATCTCGGTGTCGCGGGTCAGCTCGGGGCGGATCGCCTTGATCGCCACCTCGCGGTCGAGCATCAGGTCCACCGCGCGGTAGACGGCCCCCATCCCCCCCTCGCCCACCTGCTCGACGATGCGGTAGTTGCCGACCACCCTGTCGATCATGTCTTGCGGCACTCCTGACCGGCCCGGCCCATCGTGGTTGCTGGTGAAGCAACCATTGTACCCCGCGGCATCGGGAGAGGGAGGCCGAGCCGGCTCCCCTATCCCGGCAGCTCGACGGTGAAGACGGTGCCGCGCGGCTGGTTGTCCTCGACGCGGATCGTGCCGTGGTGGTCGGTGACGATGCGGTGGACGATCGCCAGGCCGAGGCCGGTGCCGCGCCCCTTGGTGGAGAAGTAGGGGAGGAACAGCTTCTCCTTCGCCTCCGCCGGGATGCCGCGCCCGGTGTCGGCGACGCGCAGCGCGAGGTGGCCGTCGCGCCGCTCGGCCGCGACCGTCACCCGCCCCGGCGCCGCGGTGGCCTCGACGGCGTTGTCGAGCAGGTTGATCAGGGCGCGCTTGATCTGCTCGCCGTCCAGCCAGATGCCGCCGAGGTCGCCGGACAGGCAGGACTCGACCGCGACCCCCGGCTTCAGGTTCTCGTAGAGGTGCAGCGTCTCGGCGACCAGCCGCGGCAGGTCGACCGGCGAGGGCTGCGGGCGCGGCATGCGGGCGTAGCGCGAGAACTCGTCCACCATCCCCTGGAGCGTTCCGACCTCGCGCACGATGATCTCGACCCCCTCCTCCAGCGCCCGGGCCAGGCCGGCGTCCCCCTGGCGGTGCTTCTTCAGCATGCGCTCGGCGGCCAGGCGGATCGGCGTCAGCGGGTTCTTGATCTCGTGGGCGATGCGCCGCGCCGCCTCGTTCCAGGCGGCCAGCTGCTGCGCCTTGATGAGCTCGGTCAGGTCTTCGAGCACCAGCACCCGGCCGTGGGGCGTGCCGGTCTGCCGTTCGAGCGCCGTGACCTTGGCCTCGAAGGTCTTCCACTCGCCGCCGAGGAGCAGGTGCACCTCCCGGGCGGCGGCATCCGCCGCGGATCCCGGCGCGCCGAGCAGCGCCGCCAGCTTCCGCCGCTCCGGGTCCGCCCACGCCTCGGCGACCGACCGCCCCACGACCTCGTCCTCGCCCTGGCGCAGCAGGCGCAGCGCCGCCTCGTTGCAGGTGAAGATGCGCCCGTCGGAGTCGATCGACACCACCCCGGCGGCGACGCTCTGCAGGATGGTGCCGATCAGCGCCCGCTCCGCCGCCAGGCGCTGGTTGCTCCGCGTCAGCTCGCGGTTGCCGCGCTCCAGGAGCTCCTTGTTGCTGGCCAGCTCCTGGGTCATGCGGTTGAACGACTCGACCAGCACGCCGAGCTCGTCGTCGGCCTGCACGTCGACCCGGTGGCCCAGGTCGCCGCCGCTGATCCGCCGCGTCCCCTCGGCCAGGGCCTGGATGGGCACCGTCACCCGCCGCGCCAGGATCAGCCCGGTCCAGGACGAGGCGAGGAGGATGACCAGGGTGAGCATGATGAACAGCAGCAGGTGGCTGGCCCGCAGGTCGTCCTTCTCCACCTCGACCTGGCGATAGCTCTGGAAGTCCTCGATCAGCCGCGCGCTGTGCGCCGCTAGCGCCGGGTCGAGGAGGGTCGCCGCCACCACCACGACGGGGGGCGGCGCCGCCGCGCCGGCGCCAGGGCGGCCGGCGCGGCGGCGCCGCCCCCCGTCGTGGGGGTGGCGGCGACCCACCTCGACCCGGCGCGCGCGGCGCACAGCGCGCGGCTGATCGAGGACTTACAGAGCTAGCGCCCGGTCGCGGTGGAGAAGGACGACCTGC
>JASLEW010000795.1 GCA_030150965.1 Thermoanaerobaculia bacterium
CCTGCGGAGGCTGGACCGCGGCCTCGCCGCGCTGCTGGCCGGCATGACCGCCTGGTCGCTGTTGTTCATCTTCCGCTCCTCCTTCGTCGCCTCGGGGCGCCGCGTCTTCTGCCTGTTCGAGGACGCGATGATCTCGATGACCTACGCCCGCAACCTGGTCGAGGGGCACGGCCTCAACTGGGCGCGGGCGGGCGCGCCGGTCGAGGGCTTCACCCACCCGCTGTGGACCGCCCTGATGGTGCCGGCGAACCTCCTGCCGGGCCTCGCGCTGCGCCACCGCAGCCTCCTCGTGCAGCTGCTCTCGCTGGCGATCCTCCTGCTGCACGTGGCGGTGGTGCGCCGGCTGATGCTGCGCCATTATTCTGCGGGGTCCGGTGGGTCCGGTGGGTCCGGTGGGTCCGGGGGGTCCGCGGGCCTCGCGGGGGCCGGGAAGCGAGCTCGGGCCGGGAGGGCTGAAGAGTCCGGCGAGTCCGGCGAGTCCAGGGATGCCGAGAGGCCCGCGGGTCCTGGGGAGGCGGAGGGGGGCGGGGCTGCCGGGACGGCCGTGGCCGGGGGACGGGGAGGGGCGCCGCGCCTCTGGCTGCCGGCGGCGCTCCTCACCGCCTTCTACTATCCGCTGAACTACTGGGCGCTGATGGGGATGGAGAGCGGCCTCCAGGCCCTGCTGACCACGGCCTCGGTGCTCCTCGCGCTCGACATCGTCTGCCGCGGCGAGGACCGCCACCGCGCCCTGCTGCTCGTGGGCGCCGCGGCGTTCCTCCTGCGCATGGACATGCTGGTGGTGGTGGGCGTGGTGCAGCTCTTCGTCGTCGCCTGCGGCGGCCTGCGCCAGGCGCGGCAGCGCGCCCACTGGCGCCAGGGGATCGCGCTCCTCGCCGCCGCCGTCCTGGCCTACGGCAGCTTCCGCTTCTGGTACTTCCACGACGTCCTGCCCAACACCTGGTACCTGAAGCTCTACCGGGTGCCGCTCGGCGTGCGCCTGCTGCGCGGCACCTCGGTCCTCGCCGCCTCCCTCGCCGACCACCTGCTGCTGGTGGTGGCGGTGGGCGTCGGCGTCGGCGTGCTGCTGCGCCATCCCGGCACCGCGGCCGCCCCGGCGCTGCGGCGCCGCCTGCTGCTGCCGCTCGCGGTCCTCGCGGCCTGCTGCGCCTACAGCGTCTACGTCGGCGGCGACGCCTGGGAGATGGGCCTCAACGTGCGCGCCAACCGCTTCGTCGTCTATGCCATGCCGCAGCTCTTCGTCCTCTTCGGCGCCCTGCTCAACCTGGCCGCCGCCCGCCTGGCCTCGGCATCCGCCAGGCGCCGGCTGGCCGCCATCGCCACGGCGCTCGCCCTGCTGATCGCCGACGGCCTGTGGATGGGGGCCGAGTACGCGGAGGACTGGATGGACCTGGCGGTCGCCGACGCGCCGCTGATGGTCGACCGCCAGGCCGAGGTGCTCGGCAAGCTGCGCCGCCTCCAGGAGGTCCTCGGTCCCACCGGCACCCTGGCCACCGGCTGCGCCGGCATCCCCTCCTACTTCAGCGACTACCGGATGGTGGACCTCTTCGGCTACAACGAGCGTCACATCGCCCGCCTGCCGCCGGCGGGGCCGCTCACCCTCGACGGCTACGCCGGCCTCCAGCCCGGGCACGGCAAGTGGGACTATGCCTACGTCGTCGCCCGCTACCACCCCGACGCCTTCCTCCAGCCCTTCCCCCCCGGCGACCCCGCCCCCATCCTAGGGCCGGCCGGCTACGTCCCGGGTCCGGGCAACGACTTCTGGGTGCGCGCCCCGGCTGGTGTTACGCCCGCGGCGCCACCACCTCGTAGAGCGCGGCGGAGTCGAGGCCGCCCAGGCCGCGCTCGACGCCGGTCGCGGCCAGCTGCCGGACCCCGGCGATGGCGGCGGTGTCGAGCCCGTGGGCCGTGGCCTCGCCGAGGATCAGGTCGAGGTCCTTGAGCAGCAGGTCGAGCGCGAAGCCGGCGGGGGTGAAGCTCCTCCCCTGCATGCGCGGATAGCGCCCGTCGTAGAGCGCCGAGGCCAGCGGGCTGCGGCGCAGCAGCGCCATGAACGCCTCGGTGCCGCAGCCGCCGCGCTCGGCCAGGCCGAGGCTCGCCGCCAACCCGGCGGTCATCGCGGCGAGAAGCTGATTGAGCGCCAGCTTCGCCGCCGCGGCGCTCCCCACCGCGCCGACCCGCACCGGCTCCGGTCCCATCGCGGCCAGCGCCGGCCGCCAGCGCTCGAACGCCGCGGCATCGCCGCCGGCTACGATGATGAGCTTCCCCTGCTCGGCCTGCGGCGTGCTGCCGAGCACCGGCGCCTCCAGGTACTCGCCGCCGGCATGCGCCACGCGTCCCGCCAGCTCGACGCTCTCGCCCGGTGCGATGGTGCTCATCTGGAGCACCGTCCTGCCGCCGAGATCAGGGGCCGGCGCGCCGCCCGGCCCGACGCCGAACAGCAGCTCGCCGACCGCCGCGGCGTCGCGCACCATGACCGCCACGCCGTCGCCGGCCGCCACCGCCGCCGCGGCGCTGCCCGCCACCCGCGCGCCCGCCTCGCCCAGCGCCGCCGCCCGCCCGGCGGTGCGGTTGTAGACCGTGACCTCATGCCCGGCGGCCAGCAGCCGCCCGGCCATCAGCCGCCCCATCGAGCCCAGGCCGAGGAATGCGATCTTCATCAAGTCCCCCCTTCGTTCCCGCGGCCCAGGCGCCGGGGCTGTCCCTGGAAGGGCCTGGAACGCCTTATCTGGAGTATCGGCAAGCCGTCATGAAGGTGGAAGGATCAGCTTGACGGTCGGGAAGCAGGTCCTGTAGCGGGCGAGGTCGCGGGTCAGGAGGCCCAGTTTCTCAGCCTGCGCGTGGGCGCCGATGAAGAAATCGGGGAGCGGTGTAGTGCGCCTGCCGCCCCTTCTCCTATAGGCTGCAAACGCTTGGGCCGCGCGCCAGGCGGCGGCATAGGGAAGGGGCCACCGCAGGATGCCTGCCTGGGCAAGAGCCCTCTCGAGGTCGGCCTCGCGCCTGAAGCCCAGGCAAAGCTCAGCATAGATGATGGGGTTCACGCCAACGGCGCCCTTCTCAGCAGCCCGAGCGAGCGCCTCCGCGGACCACTCACCCCACGTCGGGTCCGCGGTCCAGATGTCTATGAAGATGTTGGTGTCAACGAGAATCACGGGTTCTTGCGCAACAGCCCGCCGGCCTTCAGCCTGGTTCGCCTCGCGTCATCTTCATCAGCTTGTCGGTGGTCAGCTTGGGGTCCCAGGGTGCGCTCTTGAGCCTGGCAACGACATCCAAACCCTTCCGCCGACGTTTGCCCTTGACGATCTTCACCCCGTCCTGCGCATACACGAACGCCACCTCGTCTCCTGCCTTCCAGCCGAAAGCGTCCCGAAGTTCCTTCGGCACCGTGACCTGGCCCTTGACTGTCATGGTACTTGTCTTCATGGCCGAAGTATTACTGCGTCGGTAATACCGGGTCAAGCGCTGGTTCGACGTCAGGGCGCCACCGCCGAGCTGCGTCGCCGCCTCTGCGGCTTGGAGCTGGGCGAGGAGCTTGCGATCAGGGCCTACCTCTCGCAGGCTCCGGCGAGCCATGAAGCCCCGATCTGGGCGGTACTCCCGCAGGTCATCGGCTGCCGCCCGGGCACGGGTAGTGGTGCATCACAGGATAGCTGACCCCGCCGCCCCGGCCCCCGCCACCACTACCCGGGCACGCGCGCATTGGAGGCCGTCGCCGGCACGCACTAGTGTCCCGCACGGCCAGTTCGTATGGTATTCGCTTGCCCTCCGGCTCCCTGGCGGCGTTGCGCCTCCTCACCGTAGTCCCTGCTACGCTTGCGTCGGCGCGCCTGGCCA
>JASLEW010000805.1 GCA_030150965.1 Thermoanaerobaculia bacterium
GGCGGCTCGGGGATCGGGCGCGCCGTCGCGGTGGAGCTGGCGCGGCGCGGCCACGCGCTGGCGCTCCTGGGCCGGCGGGCGGAGCCGCTCCGGGAGACCCTGGCGGCGGCGGGCGTGCACGAAGGGGAGCGCGGCCTGGCGCTGGTCTGCGACGTGCGGGACGAGGCGGCGGTGGCGGCCGCGGCGGCGGCGGTCGAAGGGCGCTGGGGAGCGGCCGCGGTGGTGGTGCCGGCGGCGGGCATGGCCGCCATCCGGCCGTTCACGGAGCTGGCCGCGGCCGATTTCGCCGCCACCCTGGAGACCAACCTGACGGGAGTGTTCCTGCTGCTGCGGGCGCTGCTGCCGGCGATGCGGCGGCGCGGCGCCGGATGGATCTTCGCCATCCTGTCGGTGGCGGCGCGGCGCGGCTTCCCCGGCTGGGCGGCCTATGGCGCCAGCAAGGCCGGCCTGGCGGGCCTGCTCGCGGCGCTGCGCGAGGAGCTGGCGGGCAGCGGCATCCGTCTGACCTCCATCTATCCGGGGGCCACGGACACGCCGATCTGGGAGCAGGTGCCGGGGGACTGGAACCGGTCGCGGATGGTGCCGGCGGGCGAGGTGGCGCGGGCCGTCGGCTGGGCGCTCGACGCCGACCCGCGGGCGCTTCTGGAGGAGATCCATCTCGGCCCGGCGGGAGGCGCGCTGTGAGCGAACGGGCGTGGCTGGCGCTCACGCCCCTGCTGCCGCCGCTGGCCGGGGCGTTTCCGGCCGCCGGGCGGTGGGCGCTGCCCGTCCTGGCGCCGCTCACGCTCTACCCGGCCTTCGCGGCGCGGGTGCGGCGCGCCGACTTCGCCGGCGCCTGGCGCCTGGGGGTGGCCTGGGCCGCGCTGCTCAGCCTCGGCGTCATCGTGCTGACCGAGCTGCGGCCGGACGCCGCGGCGGCCTGCATCCTGCGCGGCGTCCCCTACCGGGCGGAGATGTTCGGCTGGATCTCGACCGGCGTCGCGGCGGAGAACGACTGGCGGCAGTTCCTGCCGATCCACCTGGAGCACCTGGGGCTGTTCCTCGTCCTCACCTGGGCGAGCGCCGGCTACCTGGGGCTGGTGCTGGGGGCGGGGCTGGTCGGGTACATGAGCTGCTTCGTCGGCGCCTATGCGGCGGCGTCCGGCCACCCGGTGGCGGGCGCGTTCGCCGCCTGGGTGCCCTGGTCGGTGCTGCGCGTGCTCTCCTTCGTGCTGCTCGGCGCGCTCTTCGCCCGGCCTCTCCTGGTGCGCCGCCTCTGGCCGTTCGGCCGCCGCGAGGGGCGGTTGATGGCGCTGGCGGCGGCCGGGCTCGCCGCCGACGCCACGGTCAAGTGGCTGCTCGCCCCCGCCTACGGCCTGTGGCTGCGGCGGATGGCGCATGCCGCCGCCGCCGCGCTATACTCGGGCGCCTGCGGGACCCACGGATGAGCGACATCGAGGAGACGCGCGGAGACCTGGTGGGCGGCGGGCGCCGCTTCGGGATCGTGGCCTCGCGGTTCAACCAGCGCATCGGCGAGGCGCTGATCGCGGGCGCCGTGGACTGCCTGCGGCGCCATGGCGTGGCGGCCGAGGACGTGCGCCTGGTGACCGTGCCGGGCGCCTGGGAGATCCCGCAGGCGCTGAACGCGCTCGGGGCGGGCGGCCGGGGCGACCCCGCCGGCCCCTTCGGACCCTCCGAGCGGGCCGCTCGGGCCGGCCAGGGCAGCGCGGCCAGCCCGGCCGAACCGGCCGAACCAGGCATGGCGGCGCACTCCGGCGGCGCCGGCCGCTTCGACGCGCTGATCGCGCTGGGCGTGGTGATCCGCGGCGAGACGCCGCACTTCGACGTCCTGGTGCGCGAGTGCACGGCGGGGATCGCCCGCGCCGGCGAGCGCTGCGGCCTGCCGGTGGCCTACGGCGTCCTCGCCTGCGACACCTCCGAGCAGGCGGCGGAGCGCGCCGGCGGCAAGGCGGGCAACAAGGGGTGGGAGGCGGCCCTCGCGGCGCTGGAGATGGCGGATCTCTGCGCCCGGCTGCGCGCCGGTGCCCGGCCCGCCGGCCGGCCTGCCGCGGAGCGCTCGTCGCGTCCGGCACGGCCCCTGGTATCGGGCGCGGGCCGGCCCTGACCGATTCATCCGTTCTGTTGCAGAGCACGCACATCCATCGAAACGACTTCGGGTACCGGCGCCCTCCTGGCGCGCCGGCGGCACGCATCGGGGCACTCGGGACGAGGCGATGACGGCAGGCAAGCGGCGAACGGCGCGCGAGATGGCGGTCCAGATGCTCTACCAGAGCGATCTCGGCGGCAGCCCGCTGCCCAACATCTTCAACACCTTCGACCTGGCCGAGTACCTGCTGCGGCCCGCCGGCGCCGGCAAGCGCAGGGGCCATTCGCAAGACAGAGGCGAAGAAGCCGCCCCCTAAGGAAGTGGCGAAGGTCGAAGACAACAAGATTCCGTTTGGCGAAGGCGGCCCGGTGAGCGGGCCGTATGGCTCGTTTTCCGCTGGCGGCGCTAAGGGTGGATTGAGC
>JASLEW010000368.1 GCA_030150965.1 Thermoanaerobaculia bacterium
CGCCGATGCCGGCCGCGGGATCGGCGCCGGCGGCGCGCCGCCGGCGCCGGCGGGCGAGGTCCTGGTCACCGTGCACCGGCGGGAGAGCTTCGGCGCGCCCCTCGCCGCGATCCTCGCCGCCCTGCGGCGGCTGGCCGCCGCCTATCCGCGGGTGCGCTGGATCCTTCCCGTGCATCCCAACCCGGCGGTCGCCGGGCCGGTGGCCGAGCGCCTGGCCGGCATCCCGAACCTCGAGCTCTGCCGGCCCCTGCCCTACGACGAGCTGGTGCGCCGTCTGCGGCGCGCGCTCCTGGTGCTGACCGACAGCGGCGGGCTGCAGGAGGAGGCGCCCGCCTTCGGCAGGCCGGTCCTGGTGCTGCGCGACGTGACCGAGCGGCCGGAGGGGGTCGCCGCCGGGGTGGCGATGCTGGTGGGCACCGAGACCGAGCGCATCGTCGCGGCCGCCGCGCGGCTGCTCGACGATCCCGCGGCGCGGCGGCGCATGGCCGGTGCCGGCAGCCCCTACGGCGACGGCCGCGCCGCCGAGCGCATCGCCGCCATCCTCGCCGGCGAGCCCTACCGGCCCTTCGCGCCGCCCGCTACCGGCCGGCCGGGCTGAGCCGCGGCGAGCGGACGTGCTCGGGGCGGACGCCGACGCCGATCACCCGCGGCGGCAGGCGCCGCAGCCACGGCCAGCGGTTGAACTGCCGCAGCAGCCACGGCGCGGTGGCGGGACTGTCCTCGTCCAGGACGCGGTCGAGCACCCGCTGCTGGATCAGCACCTGGATCGCCTGGGTGACCCGCGTGGGCCAGCGGCGGCGGCGCTCGACCGCGGCCAGGTGGCGGTCCAGGGGCTGCCCCGCGCGCAGCGGCCGGGCCAGGAGGTTGGCCGCGGCCACCGCGTCCTGGATGGCGAGGTTGATCCCCACGCCGCCGATCGGCGACATGGCGTGCGCGGCGTCGCCGATGCACAGCAGGCCCGGCCGCCACCAGCGCTTGAGGCGGTCGACGGCGACGCTCAGCAGCTTGACGTCGTCCCAGCTCTCGAGCTCGCCCAGACGGTCGCGCAGGTAGGGCGCCACCCGCGCGACGTCGTCGCGGAAGGCGGCGAGCCCGCGCGCCCGCATGGCGTCGAAGCGCCCCTTGCGGATGACGTAGCCGCACTGCCAGTAGTCGCCGCGGTCGATCATCACCAGCAGGCGGCCGAAGTTCAGCCGCCCGAGGCTCTGCGGCGGGTCCTGCGGCTGCTTGGAGAGGCGCAGCCAGAGCACGTCGATCGGCGCGCCGAGGTTGTCGACCGGCAGGCCGGCGCGCGCCCGCACCACGGAGTGGCGTCCATCGGCGGCGATGACCAGATCGGCGGCGACCCGGAGCTCCCCGTCCGGCGAGCCGGCGAGGACGCCCGCGACCCGGCCGCGGTCGAGGACCAGGTCGCGGACCTCGGCCTCCAGGCACAGGTGGAACCCCGGGTAGCGGCGCCCGTGCGCGGCGAGGAGATCGAGGAAATCCCATTGCGGCATGAGCGCCAGGAAGCGGCAGCGGGTGGCGAGATGGGAAAAATCGGCGAACTGGATCTCGGTGTCGCCGACCTGGGCATGGATCTGGCGCAGCTCCTGGTGCCGCACCTGGAGCAGCGCGTCGAGCAGGCCCAGCTCCCCCATCACGTCGAGCGTCGAGGGATGCACCGTGTCGCCGCGGAAGTCGCGCAGGAAGTCCTTGTGCTTCTCGAGCACCAGCACCTCGACGCCGGCGCGCGCCAGGAGATATCCCGCCATGATGCCGGCCGGCCCGCCGCCGGCCACGCAGCACTGCACGCGCCGCTCCTGCCGCGGCTTCGGCTCTGCGGTCGCTGCCACCCCCATGAAGATCCTTTCCGACCGGACGCCCGGCCCCCGCTCCGGCCACACGCCCGCCTGCCGCCGCCCGCGGGTCGTGCAATCGAGATGCCGCCGGGGCCGGCGCCGCGCCGGGGACGCCTGCCGCTAGAATGCCGCCATCGCCGGACGCGGCCGGTGCTGGCCGCGCCGGACCGCAGGCCCTGCCGCCGCCGCGCGGCGTCCGGCCCCTGGAGGGTGCAATGCACGAAGCCATCGCGCCGGGCCTGCTCCTGCGCTGGCAGAGCTTCTACGTCATCGTCGGCTCGTCGGCGGCGGCCCTGACCGGCTTGCAGTTCGTCGTCGTCGCCCTGGTCACCCAGATGCGGATCCGCAACTCGTCCTCGGGCATCGACGCGTTCTCGACCCCCACCATCGTCTACTTCGGCACCGTGCTGCTGCTGGCGTCCGTCCTCTGCGCCCCCTGGAACGGCCTGCTCGGCGCCGCCGCCTTCATCGCGCTCTGCGGCGCGGCCGGGATGCTGTATGCCGGCATCGTGATCCGGCGCGCCGTCGGCCAGACCGCCTACCGCATGGTGCCGGAGGACTGGGTCTGGCACGTCGCCTTCCCGCTCGCGGCCCACGTCATGCTGCTCGCCGCCGGCCTGACCCTGACCGGCCACCCGGTGGGGGCGCTGTTCACCACCGCCGCCGCGGCCCTGCTGCTGCTGGTCGTCGGCATCCACAACGCCTGGGACACCGTCACCTACATGGTGATCCAGAGCCTCCACGTGCCGCCGCCGGACGGCGAGCGGCAGGAGCCCCCACCGGCGGCCTAGGGCCGGCGGGGCGCCGCGCGGAGAGGGGGAGGGAGGGCCGGGATGGGCCGGATGGAGCGGGCGGACGTGGCGGTCGTGGGCGCCGGCGTCGCGGGCCTCGCGGCCGCCCGCGAGCTGCGCCGCCGCGGCCTCGCCGCGGTCGTGCTCGAGGCGCGGGACCGCATCGGCGGACGCATCCTCACCCTCCGCGACCCGCGCCTGCCCCTGCCGGTCGAGCTGGGCGCCGAGTTCGTCCACGGCGCCGCGCCGCTCACCCGCCGCCTCCTGGCCGAGGCGGGCCTGGCCACCATCGACGTCGCCGGCGAGCACTGGCAGGCGCACCGCGGAAGGGTCGAGCGGACGGACTCCTGGGGGCCGATCGGCCGCATCCTGCGGCGCCTCGACCGCGAGGCCCTCGCCGAGCCCGGCGGTGCCGGAGAGCGCGGCCACCGCCACGGCCGCCGGGCTGGCGACGACCGCGACGCTCGCCGCCCTGCCGACGGCACCGACCGCTCCTTCGACAGCTTCCTGGCCGGCCTCGGCGACAGCGTGTCGTCCGCCGACCGGCGCGCCGCCCGCGAGTTCGTGCAGGGCTACCACGCCGCCGATCCGGCCGAGCTCAGCTTCCGCTCGCTGGCGCCCGGGGCCTCCGCGGGCGACGAGGGAGTGAGCGGGGCGGCGGCGGGGATCGCGCGCGTCCTCGGCGGCTACGACCGGCTGCCCCGCTGGCTGGCGGCCGACCTCGCGGCGGCGCTGCGCCTGCGCTCGCCGGTGGCGGCGATCCGG
>JASLEW010000848.1 GCA_030150965.1 Thermoanaerobaculia bacterium
CCCGGCGTGGCCGGCTCCCCGCCCGAGTGGCCTGGCGCCGCGCCCCTCCCGCCGGCCCCTCCCGCGGCCCGGGAGGCGCTGGCAGCGCTGGTGGCCGGTTACGAGTCTTGCTGGGGATGGCTGTTCGATGCCCCGCGCCGCGCGGCCGATGGCTTTCCCGCGGCTCCCGGAAGCTCCGGCCGGGACGGAGCCGGCCGCGCCGCCGGCCTCGGCTCCGCCGGACCTGCCGCTGGCTATGGCGCCACCGGACCCGCCGCCGGCCGTGCCGCCGAATACGGCCAAGCCGGACGCGCCCCCGAATACGGCGCCGCCGGCCGCGCCACCGTCCACGGCGTCGCCGGCTACGGCGCCGCCGGACGTGCCGCCGGCTACGGCGTGGCCGGATCCGCCGCCGGACCCGCGGCCGACTACGGCGGCACGGGCCGCGCCTGGGACTATGGCGCGCTCGCGCCGCTGCTGGCCGCCGCCGGCCGCCGCCGCGTCTTCGTCGCCGGCGGGCTGACCCCGGCCAACGTGCGGCAGGTGGCCGCGAGCCTCCGGCCGTTCGCGATTGACGTATGCTCCGGCGTGGAATCGGCGCCAGGGAGGAAGGATCCGCGGCTGCTGCGGCAGCTGTTCGAGGAGATCGAGGAGATCGGCGATGGCGAGGTCACAAGCGCAACCTGACGCGGCGGGCTACTTCGGGGCCTTCGGCGGCCGCTACGTGCCCGAGACGTTGATGGCGCCGCTCGCGGAGCTGGCGCGGGGCTACGACCGGGTGAGCCGCCAGCGCGCCTTCCGGCGCGATCTGGCGGCGGCGCTGGCCAACTTCGCCGGCCGGCCGACCCCCCTGTTCTACGCCGAGCGCCTGAGCACCGTCCTGGGCGGCGCGCGCATCTTCCTCAAGCGCGAGGACCTCCTGCACACCGGCGCGCACAAGATCAACAACGCCCTGGGCCAGGCCCTGCTGGCGCGGGCGATGGGCAAGCCGCGGGTGATCGCCGAGACCGGCGCCGGCCAGCACGGCGTGGCCACCGCCACCGCCGCCGCCTTCCTCGGCCTCTCCTGCGTGGTCTACATGGGCAGCGTGGACATGCGCCGCCAGCGGGTCAACGTCGAGCGCATGCGCCTCCTGGGGGCCGAGGTGGTGCCGGTCGAGGCCGGCAGCTGCACCCTCAAGGACGCGATCAACGAGGCGCTGCGCGACTGGGTGACCAACGTGCGCACCACCCACTACGTCCTCGGCTCGGTCCTCGGCCCCGATCCCTACCCGCGGATGGTGCGCGACTTCCACCGCGTGATCGGCAGCGAGGCCAAGGCGCAGCTCAAGCGCCAGACCGGCACCGACGCCCCCGACCTGGCGGTCGCCTGCGTGGGCGGCGGCAGCAACGCCCTGGGCCTGTTCACCGCCTTCCTCGACGACCGCCGGGTGCGGCTGATCGGCGTCGAGGCCGGCGGCTGCGGCGGCGGACCCGGACAGCATGCTGCGCGCTTCCTGAGCGGCGGCCCGGGGGTGCTGCACGGCACCCGCACCCTGCTGCTCCAGGACGAGGACGGCCAGATCCTGCCCACCCACTCGGTCTCCGCCGGCCTCGACTATCCGGCCGTCGGGCCCGAGCACGCCTGGCTGCACGAGGCCGGCCGGGTCGAGTACACCTTCGCCACCGACGCCGAGGCGGTCGCCGCCTTCCACCTGCTCGCCGAGACCGAGGGGATCCTGCCGGCCCTGGAGAGCGCCCATGCGCTGGCCGAGGCCGTGCACCATGCGCCGCGCCTGTCGCGCCGCCGCATCGTGCTGGTGAACCTCTCCGGCCGCGGCGACAAGGACCTCGAGTCGGTGGCCGCCTACGACCGCGAGCACGGCACCGCGGCGCCGCCGCGGCGCGACAACGTCGAGCCCATCGCCGCCGGCGGCCACGGTTGGCGCGCGGTCACCGCGCCCGAGGGAGCCGCCGGCGCCACGGCCGGGTCGTCCGGGGGGAGCGCACGATGAGCGGCATCGCCCAGGTCTTCGCCCGCTGCAAGGAGGAGCGCCGCACGGCCTTCATCCCGTTCCTGATGGCCGGCGATCCCGATCTCGCGGCCACCGCCGATCAGCTGCGGGCGCTGGTGGCCGGCGGCGCCGACATCGTCGAGCTGGGGGTGCCGTTCAGCGATCCGATCGCCGACGGACCGGTCAACCAGCGCGCCGCGGCGCGGTCGCTCGCCGCCGGCACCAAGCTCTCCGGCATCCTCGAGCTGGTGGCGCGCACCCGCGACCGCCTGGGGGTGCCGGTCGTGCTCTTCACCTACTACAACCCGGTCTTCACCCGCGGCATCGAGCCGTTCGCCGAGCAGGCCGCCGCCTCCGGCGTCGACGGCGTGCTCTGCGTCGACCTGCCGCCCGAGGAGGCCGAGCGGCAGCTGGTGCCGGCGCTGCGCCAGCGCGGGCTCGACACCATCTTCCTGCTCGCCCCGACCAGCACCCGGCAGCGGGTGGCGCGGGTGGCGGAGGTCTCCTCGGGCTTTGCCTACTACGTGTCGCGCACCGGCGTCACCGGCGAGCGCGCCACGCTGCCCGCCGAGCTGGTGCGCGACCTGCGGCACCTGCGCCGGCGGCTCGACCTGCCCCTTGCCGTCGGCTTCGGCATCTCCACCCCCGCCCAGGTGGCCGCGGTCGGCGAGGTGGCCGACGCGGTGGTGGTGGGCAGCGCCCTGGTGCGCCTGGTGGAGCAGATGGGGGAGGACCCCGACCTCCCGGCGGTCCTCGAGGACCACGTGCGCAAGCTGTCGGCGCCCCTGCGCGAGGCCGCCCGCCCGCGCCGGCCGGCCATCGCCTGAGCGCAGGAAGCACGCCGCCGGGCGAGGTGCGCCCGGAGCAGCGGGCCCAGGCGGGCGGCGGCCACGGTCAGGGCTTCCGGATCGAGCGCTTGCCGAAGATGCCGGCCGGCTTGAGCGAGCGCCGCGGGCCGCCCGGGCCCGGCCATGGAATGCCCGGGGCGCCGGGCGCGGTTACCCGCTTGGTGCCAGGGAGGCTCGCGCCGCCCTGCACCCGATCCCCAAGGAGGACCGACCGTGGAGAGCCGCGCCATCACCACGTCCGTGCACGGGCACTATCTGCTGGAGGTGCCGGCGGCGCCGGCGTCGCCGGCTGGCTGCCTGGTGGGCTTCCACGGCTACGGCGAGAACGCCCGGCGCCACCTGGCCGAGCTGCGGCGCATCCCCGGCGCCGCCGGCTGGGCGCTCTGTGCCATCCAGGCGCTGCATCCGTTCTACAACCGCCAGGGCGAGGTGATCGCCAGCTGGATGACCCGTTTCGACCGCGAGCACGCGATCGCCGACAACGTCGGCTACGTCTCCAAGGTGGTGAGCGAGGTGAGGAGCGCGCTGCCCGCGGGGACCTGCCTGGTCTACCTCGGCTTCTCGCAGGGCGCGGCCATGGCCTACCGGGCCGCGGCCGGCTGCGGCCATCCCTGCCAGGGGATCATCGTGCTCGGCGGCGACGTGCCGCCGGAGATCGCCGACCGCGACCTCACCAGCTTCCCGCCGGTGCTCCTCGGGCGCGGCAGCAGCGAGGAGTGGTACGACGCGGCGAAGATGGAGCACGACGTCGAGCTGCTGCGCACCAAGGGGGTCGAGGTCCAGCCGCTCATCTTCGACGGCGGCCACGAGTGGAGCGACCCGTTCCGCGCCGCCGCCGGCCGGTTCCTGCTCGACATCCGCCGCCCCGCATCCTGAGAGCCCTCGGGCTCCTCGATCGCCGCTGCGGCAACCGTTCGAGCACAAAAAAAGGGGACGCTCGAGCACGAGCGCCCCCCTTCAAGATGCGAATCCGGTGGGTGGTTACTTCGAGCCGGTGCCGGTGCCCATGTTGTCGGTACCCATGGCGGTGCCGCCGGTACCCATGGAGCCCATGTTATCCGTGCCCATGGCTCCGCCGCCCGTCCCCATGTCGGTGGAGGTGGTGGTGGAGGTGGTGGTCGTCTCCGTCGTGGTGGTGGTGGAGGTGGTCGCCGGGGCCGTCTGATCCTCCGACTCCTCCTTCTTGCAGCCGACCAGGCTGAGCAGACCGACCAGCAGGCACGCCAAGCACAGGTAAACGAGCGACTTCTTCATGATGGTTTGTCTCCCTTCTGACATGTAACTGGATTGAAGATGATAGGGCGAGTTACTGCTGATCGCCCACCTTGACCAGGTTCACGACCCGCTCCACACCATCCGTCTGGCGCGCGAAGCGCTCCGCCTTCTCGCGGGCATCCTCCGTCTTCACCCTGCCACGGAGGGTCACCACGCGGTCCTTGGTGGTCACGTCGATGTTGAACGGATTGAGATCGCTATCGGAGGCCAGCTCGCGCTTGATCTTCGCGGTGATCGAGGCGTCGTCGGCCCGGAGCCGGGCCGGCTCCGCGGTCCTGCAAGCCGCTGCCTGGGCCGCAAGAGCGAGACAGAAGACCGCAACATAGGGGATCTTCCTGTGACCGTGCATTTCATCCTTCTCCTCAGAGCTTGACCCGACCGATCGGTCCGTGGCATCAGACCTCGCACGTTCTTGGTGCTAGAAAGCAGGTTTTGTGCCACAGCCTCCTGTCCAGGACATGCCCTAAGTCGTTGGACGAGCGGGGAGTATACACTCTCCGCGACGGCTCCTCAAGGGGCCGCTAGTCACGTCTTAGGGTTCCCCTCTCCGCTGCTCCATCGAGCTGGCCAGCGCTCCCTGAAAGACTTCAATGCCGCGGTGCTTCGGCGCTGCAGAGCAGCAGGTGCGGCCGGCCAACCGCTAGCCGCTCAGCTCTCGTCCTCGGGCTTGGCCCAGACGTCGCTGACGCGGTAGGTGTTCAGGCGATTGTACAACGTCTTCAAGGATACCCCAAGCACCTCTGCGGCCTTGCGCTTGTTGCCGGCGTAGGCCTCCAGGGTGGCCAGGATGAGCCGCTGCTCGACGTCCGCGATCGAGGCGCCGATCTGGAAGTTGAGGCCCCGGTTGACGCCGGACTCGCCCCCCACCTCCCGCGGCAGGCAGCGCGGCGTGATCTCCTCGTCGGCCATGATGAAGGCGCGGTGGACGACGTTCTTGAGCTCGCGGACGTTGCCCGGCCAGGAGTGGTTGCGCAGCCGGTCCATCGCCTCGCCCGAGAAGCGCTTGGCGGTGCCCTGGCGCTCGTTGAGCTGGCTGAGGAAGTAGGCGGCCAGCATCTCGACGTCGCCGTTGCGGTCGCGCAGCGGCGGCATCTGCACCGGGAAGACCTGCAGCCGGTAGAGCAGGTCCTCGCGCAGCCGGCCGTCGCTCACCGCCTTGTGCGGGTCGCGGTTGGTGGCGGCGATCACCCGCACGTCGATCTCGATCTGCTGGTCGCCGCCGATGCGCGCCAGGGTCCCGGTCTCCAGGACCCGCAGCAGCTTGACCTGCAGCTCGATCGGCATCTCGCTGATCTCGTCGAGGAACAGGGTGCCGCCGTGGGCGCGCTCGAAGTAGCCCTTGTGGCGGTGCTGCGCGCCGGTGAAGCTGCCGCGCTCGTGGCCGAACAGCTCGCTCTCGATGAGCGTGGGCGAGATGGCGCCGCAGTTGAGCGGCAGGAACGGCGCCTTGGAGCGCCGGCTGAGGTGATGCAGGGTCTGGGCGGCCAGGTCCTTGCCGGTGCCGCTCTCGCCCACCAGGAAGACGGTCGCCTCGGTGGGAGCCACCCGGTTCATCATCTCGTAGACCAGCTGCATCGGCTCGGAGCCGCCCAGCAGCAGGCCCAGGCGCCCGACCTCCTGCATCTCCTGGCCGTCGCTGCCGAGGGCCGTCTGGCCGCTGCCGCCGGACTCGGGTTGGACGCTCGCGACGTTGGCCAGGATGCTCTTCAGCCGGCCGATGTCGAGCGGCTTGGTGAGGTAGTCGCTGGCGCCCAGGCGGAGTGCCTGGACGGCGCTCTCCACGTCAGCATGGCCGGTCATCAGCACCACCTCGGTGGCGGCGCCGCCCTCCAGGTCCTTGAGCAGATCGATGCCGCTGCCGTCCGGCAGGTAGAGGTCCACCAGCGCCAGGTCGGGAATGCGGTGGCTCACCTGGACCCGCGCGTCCCGCAGCGTGCAGGCGGTGTTGGTGGTGAAGCCCTGACCCTCGATCAGCTCGGCGAGCGCCGAGAGGAAGTTGGGGTCGTCGTCGACCGCCAGTGCGTGTGGCATCGTCTCCTCAATTCGACCTGGACAGCGGGAATTCTATCTCAGTTGCGGCCACCGCCCGGGGCGGCCCGTCGCCGTCGCCGGCGTCCTGCGCCGCGCTCTCGCCGCCCGCGGCGGCC
>JASLEW010000090.1 GCA_030150965.1 Thermoanaerobaculia bacterium
GCCGGGCGTCCCGCCTGGCGCTCGAAATCGGTGAGCTTCTGCCGGCGCTCATCCTGGGACCGCTCGCGCAGGGCGACGGTCCCCGGACCCACGGTCAGGGTCAGGCGGAGCTTGCCGGCCGGCGAGAAGCTGCGGAGGCGGTAGCCGTACTCGTCGGCCGTCCAGAGATTGCCCCTGGCGTCCGCCGCCAGGCGGCAGGCGCGATAGAACCGGACCTTGGCCGAAGCCTCGCGGAAGTCGGTGCTGCCGAAGTCGTAGTCCTCGACCCCCCCGCTGTGCCACTCCGAGCCGGACAGCGCCAGGGTCAGCGGCGGCGTCTCCTTCTGGTCCAGCGTCACGCCGCCGCCGGGCCGGACCCTGAGCTGCATGGTCTCGCGCAGCGGCAGCACTGCGACCACCGGCTCTCCGCCCGGCAGGGCTACCGCCTGTGGCCGCCAGGCGGTATCGGGCAGGGCTTGCTCCTTGCCGGCACGGAAGAGGCGCGGCCCGTGCGTGACGTCGAGCAGGAGCCAGTCGCCGCCGTCGGCGGACATCGCGGCATCGCGGACGAAGGGCGCCGGGCCGTCGCCGGCGGCATGCTGCAGGAGCACCGGAGACCCGAGCGTCCGTTTGGGGGTGAGGGGGAAGACCTCGAATGTATCGGTGCGCAGCAGGTACACCCGGCCGGCCGAGTCCGCCTGCACGAACTGCGGTGCGGTCCAGGCGACCGGCGCGCCGACGCGCTCGGCCACCACCGAGCGGGCCGCGCCGGCCTGCCCGCTGGCGAGCAGCAGGAGGAGGCCCGCCTGGGCCGCGCCGGCCAGGAGCCGGCGGCCAGGCGCAGGGGAGCGGAGCGGGCGGCGGCCAGATGTCATCAGACCTCCTTGTCGATGCAGACGGGGTCGCTGCAGCTGGAGATGTAGCCCTCGTCTTCGCCGTCCGGGCCGATGAAATCGCATTGCGTGCAGTACGAGGTGCAGATCTGCGTGTCGCTGGTGACGATGACATGGAAGTTGAAGCAGGAAACGGCCGCATGGGCAGCCACCGGAGAGAGCCCGACGACCAGCAACCCAGCGACGATCACGTGGAGCAGGGTCTTCATCGTTTCACTCTCCTTTCAGGTGCTCCGCGGAGCGGTTCACCAGGCAGCGCATGGCGGTGGCCCGATGTGCAGCTTCTTCGCGAACACTAGGCGAGGGCTGTCCGAACTGTCAAGCTCCGGCCTCCGCCTTGGGCGGGCCAACGGTTGCGTCCATCGCGCGCTTGCTCCAAACTCGGGTCCCATGGCGAACCGTGAGGCCCTCCACCGCCTGGTCGATGAGCTGCCCGAGGCCGACATCGCCCTCACCGAGCGCTTGCTCCGCGCCATGGCGGCTTCTCTCGACGACGAGCCCGACGACGACGACTTCGACGGCGGCCTGACCGCCGCACGGGAAGAGCTGGCGCGCGGAGAGGGGATCCCCCACGAGGAAGTCCTCCGCCGTTTCGGCCTCAAGCGAGCTAGCGCATCCTCTGGTCCCCGCGCGCCGAGCGGGACCTCGGGAAACTAGCGGCACCCATCCGGGAGCGGGTCGCCGACGCGCTTCGCCGCTACGCCGTCACCGAGCAGGGTGACGTCGTGCGGCTCCAGGGGATCACGCCGGCGGAATGGCGGCTGCGCGTCGGCGGCCACCGCATACGCTTCCGGCTCGACTTTCCAACCCGCACGCTGGAAGTCCTGCGCGTGCTGCCTCGCGACAAGGCATACCGCTAGCGCCAGCCCATTGGGACGCGGGTTCCGCCACCCGCTATCAACTGCTTGCCGGGCGGGTGAGCGGCCCGCGCCGGCCTCGGGAGCCGCGGCCGCACACCTCCTGGCCCCTCGTCAGCGCTCTTCCGGCGGATCGAGCGGCGACGGCGGCTCGTAGACGATCTCCACCACGTAGCCGTCGGGATCGGTGAGGAAGATGTAGGGCTCGCCGGGGACGAACTCCCCTTTGCTGCGGATGGTGCCGCCGGCCCGCTCGACGGCGCGCGCCGCCTCCTCGATGTCGCCCGGGTCGCGCAGCCGGATGCCGAAGTGCAGGATGCCGCCGTTCCGGCCGGCCAGCTCCGGGTTGCGCTCGAAGACCAGGATGTCGCGGCAGCCCGGCGTTTGCGCCTGGATGAAGTCGGCGTGGCGGTAGACCGGCTCGAAACCGGCGAGCTCCTGGTAGAAGCGCAGCGAGCGCTCGGGATCGTGCACCGCCAGGGCGACGTGGGTGAGGCCGTAGGTCCTGAACATGCTCCCTCCTGCCGCGCTCCAATCAGGCGGCTGCGCTGAGTGGGTATCCGCGTCGGGCCTGCCGGATGCTCTTGCCTTGATCAACTTTCGCGCAATCCATCATCTTGATGTATGCTCTCCTGCTCGCCGCCCAGGCGCAGCCGGTGGCGAGCGCCGTCCTCGGCTCCAGGTGTCGCAGGGGGCTGGGCGACCTGCACGAGGAGGTGATGCTGCGTCTCATCGAACGCCTGCGCCGTCTGCGGCAGGCCCCCACCGAGACGCCGATCGCCGACTTCCGAAGCTACGCCGCGGCGGTGACCTGGCACGTCCTCGCCGAGCACCGGGAAAACGGCAGGCGCGAGCGCCAGCGGTTCGAGCAGGACCGCGGAGACGACGTCCTCACCAGGCTGCCGGATCCGCGGGCTGACGCCGTCTCCGACCTGGAGCTGCGGACCCAGCTTACCTTGCTTTGGCAGGAGATCCGCCGCTTGCCGCCCGGCGACAATGTTGCCCGCGGCTACATCACCATGGACACGGTGAACGCCTGTTCGAGCTACTTTCCCAATGATCCCCATTACTTCGGCGGCATCGTCACCAACAAGAACACTCTCAGGGGAGACTGGTACCACCTTCGGCTGGGTCTATTACGCCGTCGGCATCGAGGGCATCCAGTTCGACAGCGCGTGCGCTGCCAACCATTCGATCCCGGTACCGTTCACTCTCTGATCAGTGCGCTACCCGCCGGCGGCCCGGTCCTCGTCAGCGGGCCGGGCCCGCCGGACGGGCCGCCAGACCGAGCCGCCCGAACCCGGCGTCCCGCACCTGCTCCAGAAGCGCGGTCACCGCCTGATAGCGGAGGTGCCGGTCGGCGTCGACCACCACCCTTTGGACGGCGCCGCTCGCGTGCAGCGCCCTGAGCGCCGCGCCGAGGCGCTCGCGCGCCAATGGCCGCTGATCGGCATAGACGCTGCCGTCGACGCGGATCGACAGCGTGAGCTGGCGGTCCGCTTCGGGCATGCGCTGGGGGTTCGCGGTCTCGGGCAGCGCCACGTCGAGGCCCTGGCGCAGCAGCGGCGCGACCACCATGAAGATGATCAGCAGCACCAGGCAGACGTCGACCAGCGGCGTGACGTTGATCTCGCTGCGCAACGTCGCCACCTGTCCGGGACCATGACCGGAAGACCTTGCTTGCATCATCGAGCGTCCCCCTGCCGCGCTTCCGCGCCCTTGCGAGGCGCCGGGCTCGCTCGGCGCCTCCACCATGGCCTCTTGGAGCGCCGGGAGACGCCGGCGGTTCCCGCGGTGTCTGCCGCCGGCCTGCCGCGGGTCAGCCCGGCCCGGCGCCGTCCTCGCCGCGCACCGCGCTCTCGTGCCAGCGGCGCAGCAGCAGGTGGGACAGGCCGGCGAGCGCGCCGTAGAGCGCCACGCCGCTCGCGGCCAGCAGCGCCAGGGCGGCGAACATGCGGGGGATCTTGAGCGTGTAGCCGGCTTCGAGGATGCGGTAGGCGAGGCCGGAGGCCACGCCGCCGGTGCCGGCGACAAACTCCGCCACCACCGCGCCGATCAGGGCCAGGCCGCCGCTGATGCGCAGCCCGCCGAGGAAGTACGGCAGCGCCCCGGGCAGCCGCACGTGGCGCAGAACCTGCCAGCGCGAGGCGCCGTAGAGGCGCAGCAGGTCGAGCAGCTGGTGGTCGGCGCTGCGCAGGCCCAGGGCGGTGTTCGACACCACCGGGAAGAAGGCCGCCAGGAAGGCGCAGAGCACCAGCGCCAGCCGCACCTCCTTGATCCAGATGAGCAGCAGCGGCGCGATGGCAACGAGCGGCGTCACCTGGAGCGCCACGGCGAAGGGAAAGAAGCTGCGCTCGATCCAGCGCGCCTGGGTGAGCAGCACGGCCAGCGCCGCGCCCAGCACCGCCGCCGCGGCGAGCGCGGCGAGGGTGACGGCGAGCGTCGCGAGGAGCGCCGGCTGGAGCACCGGCCAGTCCTCGCGCAGCGCGGCGGCGATGCGCAACGGCCCCGGCAGGAGGTACTCGGGCACGTGGCGCAGCCGCACGGCCGCCTCCCACAGCGCCATGGCCAGGGCGCTCACCAGGAGGGGTGGCAGCGCCGCGCGCAGCAGGCGCCTCATGCCGCGCCCAGCGCCGTGGCGAGCAGCGCCCCGGCCGCGGCGCAGGTCCGCGCATAGCCGGCGGAGCCGCGCCAGGCCGCGCCGCGCAGCGCCGGAGCCTCCGGCCCCGCGACCGCCACCTCCCCCACCACCCGCCCGGGCCGCGCCGAGAGCACCACGATGCGGGTCGAGAGGTAGGCCGCCTCGTAAACGCTGTGGGTGACGAACACCACCGTCAGCTCCTGCTCACGCCACAGCTCCAGCAGATCGTCGTCGAGCTGCCAGCGGGTG
>JASLEW010000110.1 GCA_030150965.1 Thermoanaerobaculia bacterium
GGCCGAGATCCGCAACTGGGAGTCGCTGGGCGGCATCCTGGCCGGCGACTCGGTGCTCGAGCCGCCGGTGCTGCCGGCCGGCGCGCGGCTGCTGGCGGAGCCGGCGCCGGGCGCCCGTCGGGCAGCGGCAGCAGGTCCTCGGCCGCGCCCGGCGCCGGCTCCGCCAGCAGCCGCGCGCCGGCCGGCAGCACCGGCGGCTCGAGCACCGAGTCGCCGGCCAGGATGCCGCCCAGCGACTCCCAGTTGCGGATCTCGGCCTCCTCCGGCGCCTCGAGGCTGACCGGCGGCGCGCCGGGCGCGAGCGCCATCTCGGTCGCCGCATCCCCCGCCATCAGCACCTCCGGCGCCGGCGGCTGCGGCCGGCCGGGCGGCGCATCGGAGTTGGTGAACGACAGCACCACCAGCGGCTCGCGGCAGAGGCCGTCGAGGCGCAGGCCCGCCGCCAGCGCCTCGCGGTGGAAGCGCAGGTGCAGGTTGGGCGTGAGGCCGAGCGCCGTGCTGTAGAGCCCGATGTTGGCCGCCGCATGGCCGGCGTCGAGATGGCAGTAGGCATAGCCGCGTAGACGGTACTTGCGCATGCTCAGCCACGGCCGGCCGGCGATCACCAGCAGCGCCTGCACGCGCTGGCCGGGAGCGTCCGCCAGGCCGGCCGCCGCCAGCTCCTCCCGCCCCAGCGGCGGCAGCGCCAGCGGCACCAGGCGTCCGGCCTCGGCGTCCCACAGGTAGCTGCCCTCGCCCAGGATGCTCGCGATCACCTCGAAGGGGTAGAGCGCGCCGGCCGACGGCGTGGTGCGCCAGTGCACCCGCTCCCAGGCGCCGTTGATGAAGCGCGACTGCGCCTGGACGCCGCAGCCGATTTTCAGCATGTCCTCGAGCGCCGCATGCCACGGCACGATGCCCGGCGCCGGCTTGACCGACGAAGACTTCGCCTGGTCGACGCGCAGCCGCGCCTCGTTCCAGAACCGCACCAGGTGGTGCGCCGCGGTGCCCGGCCGGGTCGCCGGTCTGATCGCCATCGTCATGGAATCGTTTTTGGAAACCTTATTGAAAGACGATCCATTCTCCGGGCTACGCCCGGAGAGACCGTGCATAGGGGGCATCGGTATCGATTCGTTGCATGAGGACGCAGGCTCATCGAGCAAGGCCAACCCTGTAGTACAGTGCAGTTCGACCCAAGAAGCGTGGCGGAGCCTTTACTACCGGACTGCTACCGGACCCCATCCAGCCTGCTACCACGCCGGTACCAGATTGCGACCGGGTAGGTACCTGTCGGCACCCGGCTGCTACTCGGCTATTACCAGGGGAAGGGCTGCCGATCGCGGAAGAACTGCCCGCGCGGGCCGTCGTCGGGCAGCATCGCCAGCCACACCGCGGTGTCCGCCCCCTCGGCCACGGTGCGCGGCGCGTGCAGGCCGCCCATGCGGGTGCGCACCCAGCCGGTGGTCATCGCGTTGACCAGGATGTTGGTGTCCTTCAGCTCGTCGGCGAGCACCACGGTGAGCGCGTTGAGCGCGGTCTTCGAGATGCGGTAGCAGCCGCCGCCGGCGGCCAGCTTGGAGAACGAGCCGCGGCCGCTCGACACGTTGACGATGCGGCCGTACTCCTGGCGCCGCATCAGCGGCAGGAACGCCTGGCAGCAGGCGAGCGCTCCCTCCAGGTTGATGGCGAGGGTCTCGCGCAGCAGGGCGAGATCGACCTCGGCCAGCGGCGCGTGGTGGCCGAGCGACACCGCTGCATTGTTGATCAGGGCGTCGAGCCGGCCGAAGTCCGCCTCCACCCGGGCGGCGGCCTGCCGCACCGCCGCGGCGTCGGTGACGTCGAGCGGCTGAAAGTGCACGTCGTGGCCCTGCTGGCGCAGCAGGCGCAGCGCGCGCTCCCCCTGCTGCGCATCGCGGGCGGTCAGCACCACGGCGCAGCCGGCGGCGGCGAGCTGCCGGCACATCTCCAGGCCGACGCCGCGGCCGGCGCCGGTCACCAGGGCCACTCTCTTCATGATCGCTCGCCCACCGGCCGGCAGCGCCCTTCCACCGCTTTACAGCCGCTTTTCGAGCGTCACCAGCTGGCCGTTGTCGGGTTCGTAATAGTACGCGTTGCGCACCGGCCGCACCCCGTCCTGCGCCAGCCCGAGCTCGGCATGGCGGACGATGGTGGCCAGCGCCATCTTCATGATGACGACCGCGAGGTGACGGCCGGCGCACACCCGCGAGCCGCCGCCGAACGGGCAGGCATCCGCCGGCGGCCCCTGGCCGAGGAAGCGGTCCGGAGCGAAGCGCTGCGGGTCGGCATAGAGGTCCTGGCGGGAGCCGAGCGCCGGGTAGCATACCGCGATCAGCGTGCCCACGGGCAGCAGGTAGCCGCCGAGCGCGAACGGCTGGCACACCCGCCGCAGGCTGGTGAAGAAATTGCTGGGACGGCGCCGCAGCCCCTCGTACACCGTCGCCTCGAGATAGGGCATCCGCGCGAGGTGCGCCGCCGCGGGCTCCTCCTCGCCGGCCGCCGCGGCGAGCTCCTGCCGCAGGCGGGCGAGCACCTCCGGATGAGCGATCACCTCGCCCACCGTCCAGGCGAGCGAGTCGCCGGTCAGCTCGTGGCCCTGGAACAGCAGGTCCAGGACCTCGGCGAGGAGCGCCTCGCGCGGCACCGCTCCGCCGCCGACGCCGGCGGGGAAGCGCGCCCGCGCCAGGCCGAGCAGCAGGTCGTCCTCCGCGGGCTGGTCGAGCGCCGCGAGGCGCTCGTCGATGGCGCGGGAGAAGAGCGTCACCACCTCCCGTTGCAGCTGCTTGACCCGGCCCCACGGGCTCCGCGGGCCGAGGTCCACCTGCAGCGCGGCGTGGGGCGCCGCCCACGAGCGCAGGCCCCTGAACGAGAACCGCTCATAGGCATCGGCGAGCTCGCGGATGCGCCCCTCGTCGGCGGCGCGGAAGATCACCCGCAGCAGCGACTCGAGGGCGATCCGCTGCAGCGGCGGCACCAGTCGGAAAGGCGTGGCGAGCGGCCATTCCGCGATCCGCGCCTGGGTGATGCGGCGGAAGTCGGCGGCGTGGCGCAGGCTCGCTTGCACGCCAAGATAGGGTGCGGCAACGTCCCTGCGCTCCTGGTGGGCAGCTCCGTGCAGGTGCGAGGTGGCGCCCTTTCCCAGCAGGTGGGAGAGGCTGAATCCCTCGCTGCCGCCGCCGGCCAGGACGTCGGGCGGCGCCGCCAGAACGGCGTGCACCAGCGCCGGCGAGCAGACGTACACCCAGTGGCCGAGCCCCGCGACGCGGGTGGTGAAGATGTCGCCGCATTCGCGGAAGGCGTCTTCATAGAATTGCATCGTGTCTCTGACGAACCGCAACGAATGCGCGAGGAACGAGCCCGCGGGGCGTGGGATCTCGGACGATGGCTGCATCGTGGCCCTCTCCCGGCCGTGCCGCGTGCGCCATGGCCCGGGACGAAGCGCGCAATATAGCATCAGGGTTCGGCGCGCCGTGGGATGGCTCCGGGACCGGCTCACGCAGGCCCAATTCCTGCAAGCGTGCGAGAGTTTTGAGAAGGCTGCGGTGTCGTCGCCGCGCCTGCCGTGCAGCCGCCGTCAGGCTTGCACGCTCACCCGAGCCGTGATCCCAGAACCCGCCGGTCCGGTGCAGGAGAAGCCGATGCCTCTGACCGACAAGGAGGCCGCCGCCGGGCGCCTGCCGGGCGTCGACACCCTCTTTCCGGGCGACGGCGAGATGGCCCTGCTGATGCGCGCCCGGGACTGGTCGCTGACGCCGCTCGGCCCGGCCGGCGAGTGGCCGCAGGCGCTGCGCGCCATGGTGCGCATCATGCTCACCTCGCGCTTCGCCATCTGGCTGGGCTGGGGCCCCGAGCTGACCTTCCTCTACAACGACGCCTACCGCACGATGACCCTGGGGTCGAAGCATCCGGCGGTGCTCGGCCGGCCGACGCGCGAGGTGTGGGCGGAGATCTGGCCGCAGATAGGGCCGCGCATCGAGCGGGTGCTGAGCACGGGCGAGGCGACCTGGGACGAGGCGCTGCAGCTCTTCCTGGAGCGCAGCGGCTACGCCGAGGAGACCTATCACACGTTCTCCTACAGCCCGGTCGCCGACGACCTCGGGGTGATCCGCGGCAATCTCTGCATCGTCACCGAGGAGACCGAACGGGTCATCGGCGAGCGGCGCCTGGCGCTGCTCGCCATCCTCGCCACGCGGCTCGCGCCGGTGAACACCACCGGCGAGGTGCTCGCCGCCACCGAGGCCGCACTCGCCACCGGCACCCACGACCTCCCCTTCTTCCTGCTCTACCACCTCGACGCCGACGGCCGTCACGCCCGGCTGGTGTCGAGCAGCCCCATGCCGGAGGGCCATCCCGGCCTGGAGCCGGTCCTCGACGCCGCCGCCCTCTCGCCCTGGCCGCTCGCCAGGTTGCTGGCGCTCGGCGAGCCGGTGGTGGTGGACCCGCTCCCCGCCGGCGCCTGGCCGGCGGGGGCCTGGGACCGGCCGCCCGAGCGCGCGGTGATGACGCTCGTGACGCAGCCGGGCCAGGCGCGGCCGGCCGGCATCTTCATCGCCGGGCTCAATCCCTTCCGGCTCCTCGACGAGCAGTATCAGAGCTTCCTCGGCCTGCTGGTCGGGCAGATCTCCGCCGCCCTGAGCGGCGCCTCGGCCTACGAGGCCGAGCGGCGACGGGCCGAGAGCCTGGCGGAGCTGGACCGCGCCAAGACGGTGTTCTTCTCCAACGTCAGCCACGAGTTCCGCACCCCGCTGACCCTGATGCTCGGGCCGATCGACGATCTGCGCAACCGCGGCGACCTGCCCGACTCGGCGCGCTATCCGCTTGCCGTCGTGCAGCGCAACGGCCTGCGCCTGCTGCGCCTGGTCAACACCCTGCTCGACTTCTCGCGCATCGAGGCCGGGCGCGCTGAGGCCTCCTACGAGCCGGTGGACCTGGCCGAGATCACCGCCGACCTGGTGAGCGCCTTCCGCTCGGCCACCGAGCGGGCCGGCCTGGCGCTGGTGGTCGACTGCCCGCCGCTCGGCGAGCCGGTGTACGTCGACCGGGGGATGTGGGAGAAGGTGGTGCTGAACCTGGTCGCCAACGCCTTCAAGTACACGCTCGAAGGCGAGATCGAGGTGCAGCTGCGGCGTCGCCTGCCCGCCGACGGCACCGTGCAGCTGGTGGTGCGCGACACCGGCATCGGCATCCCGGAGTCCGAGATGCCGTACCTGTTCGAGCGCTTCCGCCGCGTCGAGGGCGCGCGCGGCCGCACGCACGAGGGGAGCGGCATCGGCCTGGCGCTGGTCCACGAGCTGGTCAAGCTGCACGGCGGCGAGGTCGCCGCTGCCAGCGACCTGGGCCGCGGCAGCACCTTCACCGTGACCCTGCGCCTGGGGACCGAGCACCTGCCGGCGGCGCGCCTGGTGCGCCGCGGTGGCGCCGCCGCCGGGCCGAGCGGCGCCGCCACCGCGGTGGTCGAGGAGGCGCTGCGCTGGCTTCCCGGCGAGGCGGAGGCCGTGCCGCTGCTGGCGCTCGACGACGTCACCGAGGCCGGCGCGAGCGGCGGGCCGCGCGGCGACGAGCTGATCCTGCTCGCCGACGACAACGCCGACATGCGCGACTACATCCGCCGGCTGCTCGCGCCGCGCTGGCGGGTGGAGGCGGTCGCCAACGGCCGGCAGGCGCTCGCCGCCATCCAGCTCCGCCGGCCCGACCTGGTCATCAGCGACGTCATGATGCCCGAGCTGGACGGCTTCGGCCTGCTCCAGGCGCTGCGCGCCGACCCCCGCACCCACGACCTGCCGGTGCTGCTGCTGTCGGCCCACGCCGGCGAGGAGGCACGGTTCGAGGGGCTCGCGGCGGGCGCCGACGACTACATCGTCAAGCCCTTCTCGGCCCACGAGCTGGAGGCGCGGGTCGAGGCGCGGCTGCTGCGGGCGCGGCTGCGCGCCGTGGAGATGACCGAGCTGGTGCGGGCGCGCCACGAGGCCGAGGTCGCCAACCGCACCAAGGACGAGTTCCTGGCGATGCTCGGCCACGAGCTGCGCAACCCGCTGGCGCCGATCCTCACCGCGCTCCAGCTGCTCAGGCTGCGCGGCGTCGCCGCCGCCGAGAACGAGTGCCGGGTGATCGAGCGCCAGGTCAAGCACCTGGTGACCCTGGTGGACGACCTGCTCGACGTCTCCCGCCTGACCCGCGGCAAGCTCCACCTCGAGCGCCGCCGCGTCGAGCTGTCCGCCGTCGTCGCCCAGGCGATCGAGACCGCCAGCCCGCTGCTCGAGCGCAACCGCCACCAGCTGACGGTCGAGGTGCCGCGCGACGGCCTCGCCGTCGACGGCGACCAGCACCGGCTGGTGCAGGTGGTGGCGAACCTGCTCGCCAACGCCGCCAAGTACACCGACCCCGGCGGCCGGATCTTCGTCACCGGGACGCGCCAGCGGAACGAGGCGGTGCTGACCGTGCGCGACACCGGCATCGGCATCTCCGCCGAGATGCTGCCGAAGGTGTTCGATCTTTTCGTGCAGACGCCGCAGGCCCTCGACCGCTCCCACGGCGGCCTGGGCCTGGGCTTGGCGCTCGCCCGCGGCCTCATCGATATGCACCAGGGCACCGTCGAGGCGCGCAGCGACGGCCCCGGCACCGGCGCCGAGCTGATCATCCGGCTGCCCCTGGCCGGCGAGGAGGAGGCCGGAGCCGCGCTGGGCGGCGGCGACGAGCCGGCCGCCGCGGTCATCCCGGCGCCCCACCGCCGGCGGATCCTGGTGGTCGACGACAACCGTGACGCCGCGCTGATGCTCGCCGAGGCGCTCGCCATGCAGGGCCACCAGGTGCAGTGCGCCTACGACGGGCCGCAGGCGCTGGAGATGGCGCAGGAGCTCGCGCCCGAGGTGGCGGTGCTCGACCTCGGCCTGCCGCTGATGGACGGCTTCGACCTGGCGCGCCGCTTCGCCGCCCATCCGGTGCTGCGCCGGACGCGGCTCGTCGCCGTCACCGGCTACGGCCAGGAGCAGGACCGGCAGCGCACCGCCGAGGCGGCCTTCGCCGCTCACTTCGTCAAGCCGGTGGACCTGGCGCAGCTGTGCACCGCCATCAGCGAGCTGGCCGCCGCCCGCGACGACGCGGTGCGCGCCCCCTGAGCCGGGAGCGCCGGGGCCGTCCGGTCCCCGCGGCTGGAGCGCCCGCCCCGCCGCGCTCCGCTCAGCCGCGGCGCAGGGCCGCGAGCCGCCGGATGCTGCCGATGCCCAGGGCCGGTCCCAGGGCGAGGACCGGGAAGGCCCAGCGCCAGCCGGCCAGGTGGGCGAGCGGCGGGACGAGCTGGATCGACACCGTGGTGAGCAGGAAGCCCGAGGCCGTCTGCACGGTGAGCGCGGTGCCCACCGCGTGCGGCGGCACGGCCTCGGTGACCAGGGCGCTGAACTGGGCGCTGTCGGCGATGACGAAGAAGCCCCAGACCCAGGCGAGCGCGGCCACCAGGGCGAGCGGCGCGCCGAACAGAGCGCCGATCGCCAGGGCGCAGCTGCCGCTGGCCGCCAGGGCGATGGTCACCAGCCGCTCGCGGCCGGTGCGGTCGGCGACCAGGCCGCCCCAGACGCAGCCGGCGCCGCCCACGGCGATGGTGCCGAAGGCGGCCAGGGAGACCGCGGCCGGCGCCTCGCCGCCGTGCGCCGCGGCGCTGGCCGCCAGGAACACCGGGATCCAGGTCCAGAACGAGTAGAGCTCGAACATGTGGCCGAGATAGCCGCCGGTGGCCAGGCGGAAGGGCCGGATGCGGACCACCTCGGCGGCCAGCCCCCAGGAGAAGGGCCGGGGCGGGAAGGGGTAAGGCCCCTCCCGGTAGCCGGCCAGCACCAGCAGCGAGGCCGCCGCGGCGCCGCAGGAGGCGACCAGGACCACCCCGCTCACCCCCGCGCCGCGCCAGGCGTGCACCAGGTAGGGGGTCGCCTTCCCCACCGTCAGCGCGCCGACCACGGTGCCGATCGCCAGGCCGCGGCGGGCGCGGAACCAGGTCGCGGCCATCTTCATCGCCGGCGGGTAGACGCCGGCCAGCAGGAAGCCGGTGGCGAAGCGGCAGCCGAGCGCCGCCGCGTAGCCGGGCGCCAGCAGCAGCGCGGCGTTGGCCAGCGCCGCGAGCGCCGCGGCGGCGGCGAACAGCCACCGCGCGGCCACCACGTCGGCCAGGTTGAGCAGGGCGGCGAAGGCGGTGCCGGCGACGAAGCCGAGCTGCACCACCGTGGTGAGCCACGCCGCCTGCGAGGCGTCCAGCCCCCAGCGCGCCGACAGCTGCGGCGCCACCGCGCTGGCGGCGAACCACACCGACATCCCCAGCAGCTCGGCGGCGGCGACCAGGGCGAGCATGCGCCAGCGCGCCGGATGCGCGTCGGGCGGGCCGGCCGCGGTGCCGGCGCCGCCCGCCTTGGGGAGGGAGGTCAAGGGCAGGTGGCGAAGGCCGCCGTGTCCTGGATCGGCTGGAACGCCGTGCCCGCCGGGTTGGTGTAGGCCCTGGTGCCGCTCGTCTGGCTGTCGGTCACGGTCAGCGCCACGTTGACGTTGGTGAGGCCGCCGGCGAAGACCCAGTACCGGCCGTTGGCGGCGCAGCCGTCGAGCACCTTGACCACCGCCTCGACGTTGCTGGAATCGAAGAACCAGAGATAGCCGGTGTCGTCGGTCAGCTTGACGGCCTGGGCCTGCCCGGCGCCGCTCGCGCCCGCGTTGTAGGTCGCCTGGACGCCGAAGCGGCCGCCGGCCAGGCAGAGCTTGGTGGCGCTCGCCACGCACGGGCTCGGCGAGGAGCCGCCGCCACCGCCGCCACCGCCGGCCGTCCCCGGCCACTGGGCGAGGAGGGCCGCGGCGTCCACCGAGCCGAGGCCGGCGACGGTGTCGTAGGCGGTGCCGGCGGTGTAGCCGGTGACGGCCGGCACGCTGTTGTTGCCCCTGCCGACGTCGTGGAACACCGCCGCGCCGCCGCTGCCGTACTGCGCGGCGGCCAGGCGGTAGAGGACCGGGTTGACGTTGCCCTGGCGCGCTCCGGCCTGCTGCAGCACGAGCGCCATCAGGCCGGCGAAGGAAGGCGCGGCGGCCGAGGTGCCGCCGAAGACCGTGAGGCTCCCGTCCTGGACCACCAGGTAGCCGTCGTGCAGCGCGGTCGACAGCGCCACGTCGGGCACGTCGCGCTGGCCGTCGGCCGGCACGCCGGGAGCGGCCTGCCAGGCGGGCTTGCTGAAGAAGCCGCTGACGCCGCCGCCGGTGGACCAGAGGCCGGTGCCGCCGGCGGTGGTGCCGCTCTCGTTCCAAACCGTCTCCGGGATGTAGGAGAGGGCCGAGGCGCCGGTGACCGGGTTGTTGTCCGGCGCCCAGTAGGCGCCCGGGTTGGCGGTGTCGGCGAACTCGGTGCCGCCCACACAGGTGTTGTTGGGCGACGAGCAGGGGTTGTCCACCGCCCGCTCCGAGCCTCTGCTGCCGCTGGGGTCGTCGCAGTCCGCGGCGCCGGAGTCGCCCGCCGCGGCGAACGAGGTGATGCCCTGGGCCGCCGCCTGCGCCAGCAGGCCGTCGTAGAAGGCCAGGCCGGTCGAGCCGGTGTCGGCCTCGCAGGAGCCGTAGCTGGTGCTGGCGATCGACGCCAGGTTGCGGTCGACGATGTACTGCGCCGACAGCACGACGCCGTCGGTGGCCGCGGTCGAGGCCGAGATCACCAGGTTGACCGTGGCCCCGGGCGCCACCGCCCCCGCCCACTCGGTGTCGAGGTCCGACTCGCTCTCGTCCCCCTCCTGGATGCCGGGGTCGGGACCGTTGTGGACCAGCACCGGGTCGTTCGCCGGCAGGCCGAAGGTGCTGCGGAAGGCCTGCACGTCGGCGAGCCGGATGTCGCTGCGCGCCGTGAGGGCGATCGTCTGCCCGGCGCCGGTGATGCCGGCGTTGTAGAGCGGATGGAGGTCGTAGATGGTGGCGAAGTCGGCGGGCGCCAGGTAGAAGTCGCCCTGGCCGTCGCCGAAGCGCGGCGCCCGCGGCGGCGCCAGGTGCGCCCGGACCAGGTGCGACGCCGGCCGCGGCGGGCGCGGGAAGCTGTTGAGCGAGACCACGCCGCCCACCAGGTCGGCGAGGGCGCGCGGGATCGACGGCTCGAGCGCGTTGGCGTGGCGCACGGCGCCCTCCGCCTGGTAGTCGTGCATCTCGGTGGCGAAGGCCTGCTCGACCTGCGCCGCGCTGCCGCTGAAGTTCACCCAGCCGCGACCCTTGCCCACCTCCTCGACGGTGAAGCCGTGGGCGCCGAGCCAGCCGGTGACCGCCGTCAGGTCCTCGTCGGCGATGCCGAAGCGGGCGCCGAACTCCTCCGGCGTGAGCCACCGGTGGTACAGCGGCGAGGCCGGGTCCTGCTGCGCCGCGAGCAGCCGGTCGATCTCCGCCGCGGCGCCGGCGCGCGGGCGCAGCGCGAGGATCATGCGCCGCATCGGCAGCGCGGGATCGGTGCGGCCGACCTCCAGCTCCGGCCGCGCCCGCCGCGGCACGTTGCCGCCCAGCACCACCCGGTCGGCCTCGTTGACGATGCGCCGCCCGGCGGCCGGCGCCGCGGCGGCCTGGCCGGCCGGCGTCAGCCGCGGCGGCGGGAGCTGCGCCGGCAGCGGCAGGGAGGACGCGAGCAGGACGGCGGTGAGCAGGGTGAACCGGAGGGGACGGCCCGGAAAGAGCCGGGGAGCTGCGGGTGCAATCTTCATCACATGCCTCACTTCTTGCTGCGACTCCCGCCGCCACGGCGGGAGCTGGGGGAGGAGATCCGGGGCGGGAGCGCCGGGACAGAAGGGATGCGATTCGTCGGCGGCCGGCATTGTAGCCGATTTCGCGCCCTGGTGCTCGCACGCCCCCATCCCTACATCCCCTATACTCGCCTCCCGTGCCCTGGCGCCCTCCCGCCGCGAGGCCGCCGGACCCCGGCGCGCCGAGGGCGTCGACGGTCCCCGGCCAACGGCCGCGGCCGCTTCGGGGCCGCCGGCCGAGGTGACCCGCCTGTCATGTCGAAGACCGCCTGCATCATCCCCTGGAGCAACATCGTCATCGGACCCGACGGCCGGGCGACCTTCTGCTGCGACGTGCCGGCGCCGCTCTCCGTCGGCGGGCGCATGGGCAGCCTCTACCGCGATTCGCTCGCCGACCTGTGGAACGCCGGCGAGATCGTGCAGGTGCGCGCCGCGATGGCGCGCGGCGAGAGGCCCGCGTCCTGCCGCCCCTGCTGGGAGCGCGAGGCGGCGGGCGGGTTCAGCCGCCGGCTGCTGATCAACGCCGCCTACCGGCAGCTGGGCGGCCGCACCGCGGTCGAGGCGCTGCCGCGCGACGGAGCGGAGAGCGGCTTCCGCCTCTCCCGGGGGCCGGACTGGTTCGTCCTCGAGCTGGGCAATGTCTGCAACCTGCGCTGCCGCAGCTGCGATCCGCTGTTCAGCTCGCGGATCGCGGCCGACCCGGTGCACTCCGCCTGGACGCAGGAGGGCGCCGGCCACGCCGGGGCGGTCGTCGATCCGGGCGGCCGCCATCGGCCGCTGCGCGTCGACTCGAGCTGGGCGACCGACGTCGAGCGGATGGCGGACGCGATCGCGGCCGGCGCCGGCCAAAACGCACTGTTGTCGCTGATCGGCGGCG
>JASLEW010000164.1 GCA_030150965.1 Thermoanaerobaculia bacterium
GCGGCAGCGCCTGCGGAGGACGCGGCGCCGCCGCCCGGCCCGCGCGGCCCCCGCCGGGCCACGCCGCACATCCGCGAGTTCCTCGCCGACAGCCTGACGCCGCTCGCCGTCTACCGCCGGCTGGCGGAGATCTCGGACCACCGGTTCCTGTTCGAGAGCGTGAGCGGCGGCGAGCGCGTCTCGCGCTTCAGCTTCCTCGGCGCCGGGCCGCGCGCCGTCTACCGCCTCTTCGCCGACCGCCTGGAGGTCGAGCGCGACGGCCGGCGCCGCCGCCTGCCCGGCGAGCCGCTCGCCGCCCTGCGCGCGGTGCTGGGCGAGATCGCCGCCGAGGCCGGGCCGATCCCGTTCACCGGCGGGCTGGTCGGCTACTTCGGCTACGACACCATCCGGCTGCTGGAGCGCCTGCCCCAGGCGCCGCCCGATCCCTACGGCCTGCCGCTGGCGCTGCTGGCGCGCTTCGACACCCTGGTGATCTTCGACCATGCCCATCAGCGGGTGCTGGCGATCGCCAACGAGATCGAGGGCGAGGTCAGCGTCGAGGCCGCCGAGCACGAGCTCGACCGCCTGTCGCACCTGCTCACCATGGCGGGCAGCGGCGGCGGGGTGGCCATGCCCGGCCGGGCGCCGCGGGTGGTGGTGCCCGAGGTGCCGGGACTCGACGGCGCCGCCTACCGCCGGGCGGTCGGGGTGGCGAAGGAGCACATCCTGGCCGGCGACATCTTCCAGGTGGTCCTGGCGCGGCGCTTCCTGGTGCCGCGGCGCCTCGACCCGGTGCGGCTCTACCGCGCGCTGCGCATGGTCAACCCGAGCCCCTACATGGTCCTCCTGGAGGCTCCCGAGGCGGCGCTGGTCGGCGCCTCGCCGGAGATGCTGGTGCGCAAGGTGGGGCACCACCTGGTCACCCGCCCGATCGCCGGCACCCGGCCGCGCGGCATGGACGAGGCCGGCGACCGGCGCCTGGCCGCCGACCTCCTGGCCGACGCCAAGGAGCGCGCCGAGCACGTCATGCTGGTGGACCTGGGGCGCAACGACCTGGGGCGGGTGGCGGCGCCGGGCAGCGTCCGGGTGCCCACGTTCATGGAGGTGGAGCGCTACAGCCACGTCATGCACCTGGTCTCGGGCGTCGAGGCGGAGCTGGCGCCGGGCCGCGACGGCCTCGACGCCCTGCTCTCCTGCTTTCCGGCGGGCACCGTCTCCGGAGCGCCCAAGATCCGCGCCATGGAGATCGTCGACGCCCTGGAGCCCGAGGCCCGCGGCCCCTATGCCGGGGCGATCGGCTACCTCTCGTACTCCGGCGACGTCGATACGTGCATCGCCATCCGCACCCTGGTGGTGACCGCGGACGCGACCTCGGTGACCGCCGGCGCGGGCATCGTCGCCGACTCGGACCCGCACGCCGAGCAGCGCGAGACCGAGGCCAAGGCGGCCGGGATGCTCTCGGCCGTCGCCCTGGCGGAGGCGCTCGGCGAGGGGGGATCTGCATGATCCTGATGATCGACAACTATGATTCGTTCACGTTCAACCTGGTGCAGATGCTCGCCGGCGCCGGGGAGGAGGTGGACGTGGTGCGCAACGACGCCGCCCCGGTGGCGGAGCTGCTGGCCCGCCGGCCGCGGGGCATCGTGGTGTCGCCGGGACCCGGCCGGCCGGAGGAGGCGGGCGTCTGCGTCGAGCTGATCCGCCGCGGCGCCCGGGTGCCGCTGCTCGGCGTCTGCCTCGGCCACCAGGCGCTGGCGGTGGCCTGCGGCGCGCGGGTGGTGCGGGCCGGCCGGCCGATGCACGGCAAGACCTCGCGCGTGCGCCACCAGGACGGCGGCCTCTTTGCCGGGCTGCCCAACCCCTTCGAGGCCACCCGCTACCACAGCCTGACGGTGGCCGAGGAGTCGCTGCCGCCGGAGCTGTGTGCCGCCGCCTGGAGCGAGGACGACGGCGCGGTGATGGGGCTGCGCCACGCCGAGCTCCCCTACTTCGGGGTGCAGTTCCACCCCGAGTCGGTGCTCACCGGCGCCGGGGAGCACCTGATCGCCAACTTCCTCGACGTCTGCCATCGTCCCACCGGCAGCGGAACCCCGTCCCATGCCTGAGCCGCCCGCCGCGGCCATCGATCCGCGCGACGCGCTGCGCCGCCTGACCGCCGGCGAGAGCCTCGGCCGCGCCGAGACCGAGGAGCTGTTCGGACGCATGATGGACGGCGAGGTGAGCGATCCGCTCAAGGCGGCGCTCCTGGTCGCCCTGCGCATGAAGGGCGAGGCGGTGTCCGAGATCGCCGGCGCCGCCGCGGCGATGCGCCGCCGCGCCACGCCCATCCCGCACCGCCGCCCGGCGGTCGTGGACACCTGCGGCACGGGCGGCGACGGGCACGGCACGTTCAACATCTCGACCGCGGCGGCGCTGGTGGCCGCCGCCGCCGGGGCGCCGGTCGCCAAGCACGGCAACCGGTCGGTGTCGAGCCGCTCGGGCAGCGCCGACGTGCTGGCGGCGCTCGGCGTCCGCCTCGACGAGGACCCGGCGAGCGCCGGCCGCGCGCTCGAAGCGCTGGGCATCTGCTTCCTGTTCGCGCCCTACTTCCATCCCGGCATGCGCGAGGTGATGCCGGTGCGCCGGGAGCTGGCGTTGCGCACGGTGTTCAATCTCCTCGGCCCGCTCACCAACCCGGCCGGCGCCCGGCGCCAGCTGATGGGCGTCTACGCCGCCAGCCTGGTCGAGCCGATCGGGCGGGTGCTGGCCGACCTGGGGAGCGAGCACGCGATGGTGGTGCACGGCGACGACGGCCTGGACGAGATCACCACCACCGGCACCACCCGGGTGTGCGAGGTGCGCGGCGGCGAGGTGCGCACCTACACCCTGGAGCCGGAGGCTCTCGGCATCCCCCGCGCCGCCCTCGCCGACCTCGCGGGCGGCGGCCCCGACGACAACGCGGCGCTGATGCGCCAGGTGCTGGCGGGGATCCCGGGGCCGCTCGCCGACATCACCGCGCTCAACGCCGGCGCCGCGCTCTACGTCGGGGGCGTCGCCGCCGACCTGCCGGCCGGCGTCGCCCGCGCCCGCGCCGTCCTCGCCGCGGGCGAGGCCGCCGACACGCTCGCGCGGCTGGTGAGGTTCCTGGCGTGAGCGGCGCTGGAAGACCGGCGCGGCCCTCCCGGCGACCGGCGGCAAGCCCCGGCGCACGGCCGCAGAGGTCCCCGGCATGATGGACGCCGCCGCACCCCCCGACATCCTGCGCCGCATCGCCGAGCGCCGCCGCGAGCGCCTGGCCGAGCATCGCCGCCACCATCCTGACGACGTGGCCGCCGCGGCGGCGCTGGAGGAGGCTCCGCCGCCCGCGGACACGCTGACCCCGCGCGACAACGCCTTCCTCGCCGCCCTGAGCCGTCGACGAGAAAGGTTGGCGCCGGTGCCGGCCGCGGACTCCGCGCCGGATGCGGGGCGATCCGCGCCCGCGGACACGCTCACCGCGCGCGACAACGCTTTCCTCGCCGCCCTGAGCCGGCGGCGGGGAAGGTTGGCGCCGGTGCCGGCCGCGGACTCCGCGGCGGGTGCGGAGCGGTCCGCGCCCCCGGACGGCCGGCATCGCGGCGCAACGCTGGACCCGAGGGCGTCCCCGGCCGGCCCGGTGCCCCCAGCGCCCCCGGCGGCTCCGGCGCTTCTTGCGCCCCCGGCGCTCCCTGCCCTCCCGGCGATCATCGCCGAGGTCAAGATGGGCTCCCCCCGACTCGGCTCCCTCCTCGGGCGCTTGGACCCGCTGGCCCAGGCGCGCTGCTACGCGGCGGGCGGCGCCGCGGCGCTCTCGGTCGTGGTGGAGCCGGACTTCTTCCACGGCGACTACGAGCTGCTCGCCGCCTGCCGCGCCGCCTGCGGCCTGCCGGCCATCGCCAAGGACTTCGTGGTCGATCCGCTGCAGCTCCTCTGGGCGCGGCGCGCGGGCGCCGACGCGGTGCTCCTGATCGCCGCCCTTCACCGGCCCGAGGAGCTGGCGCGCTACGCCTGGATGGCCCGCGGCCTCGGCCTGGTGCCGCTGATCGAGACCCACGACGCCGCCGACCTGGCCCTGCTGGCCGGCGAGCCCTGGGAGCTGGTGGGGATCAACAACCGCGACCTGCGCACCTTCGAGGTGGACCTGGAGCGCTCGATCGCCCTGCTGCCCTGGCTGCCGCGCGGCGCGCTCCGCGTCGCCGAGAGCGGCATCCGCGACGCGCTGGACGTGGCGCTCCTCGCCGACAGCGGCTTCGACGCCCTGCTGATCGGCGAGTCGCTGCTGCTCGCCGCCGATCCCGGAGCGGCCCTCCGCGCTCTGCTCGGCGCCGCCGCGGACGCGCCGCCCGCGGCGCCGGACGACGCGGCCGGGCCGGCCGGGCGGACGAGCCCGAGGGACCCGGCGAACCCGGCGAACCCGCCGAGCCCGGCGAACCCGCCGAACCCGGCGACCTCGGCGAGCTCGCCAAACCCGCCGGACCCGGCGAACCTCGAGATCGGCGCCGGCCGGGGCGGCGCGCCATGAGCGTGCCCCTGCCGCTGCCGCCGGCCGCCGCCGGCCCGCGCTCCTCGCGGCGGGTCGCGGTCAAGATCTGCGGCGTCACCGACCCCGCCGACGCCGCGCTCGCCGCCGGCTTGGGCGCCGCGCTCCTCGGCCTCAACTTCTGGCCGGGCAGCCCGCGCTTCCTCGACCTGGCGCGGGCGCGCGCGGTGGCGGCGGCGGCGCGCGCCGCGGCGCCGGGCGTGCAGCTCGTCGGCGTCTTCGTCAACCCGACGCCGGCCGAGATCGCGGCCGCCACCGCCGCCGCCGGCCTCGACCTGGTGCAGCTGAGCGGCGACGAGCCGCCGGCCGCGGTGGGCGATCTGGCGCCGCGCACCATCAAGGCGCTGCGGCTGCCGCCCACCGCCGCCGGCCCGGC
>JASLEW010000197.1 GCA_030150965.1 Thermoanaerobaculia bacterium
CGCCGAGCAGGTAGAGGCCGAGCGTCGGCGTGGCGAAGACGCACATGTTGAACACGTCCGGCGTCGGCGTGAGGATGGCGGCGAGGATGAAGATGATCAGCACCGCGAAGCGGAAGTTGGTGATCAGGAAGCGCGGCGTGACCACGCCGATCTCGCAGACGGTGAAGATCACGATCGGCAGCTCGAACATCAGGCCCAGGCCGAGGATCACCCCCATCTCGAAGCCGAAGTAGCGCTCGATGGTGAGCACCGGCTCGAACTGGGAGCCGACGCCGATCAGGAAGCGCGCCGCGTAGGGGAAGGCGATCTTGTAGGCGAAGGCGCCGCCGGCCAGGAAGAAGAAGGTGCCGAAGAAGATGAACGGCAGCACGTAGTGGCGCTCGCGGCGGTAGAGGCCCGGCGAGATGAAGCGCCACAGCTGGTAGAGCACGAAGGGCGACGAGAGGAAGAGCGCCGCCAGGCCCGCCACCTTGAAATAGAGGATGAACGGATCGGTGATCCCCATGTAGGCGAGCTTCTTGCCCGGCGGCAGGATCGCCTTGATCGGCTTTTCGAGGAAGTTGAAGATCGTCTCCACCTTGGCCCAGCAGGGGAAGAAGGCCAGGGCGGTGAAGGCGAGCGACCAGAGGATGCGCTTGCGCAGCTCCTCCAGGTGCTGGATGAGCGACATGCGCGGCAGCTCCTCGGGCTGGGTCTGGCCGGTCAGCTGGGGCGTCGAGGGCATCGTCGAGCGCGGCGGGCGGCGGTGACTGGTGAGGGGAGCGGAAGGCGGCGGCCGGCGGCGGCCGGCCGCCGGGGAATCACTGCCGCGCCTCGATCTCCACCGGCTCGGCGGCGGCCGGGGCGTGCTCCTGGCCGTAGGGCTCCAGGACCGGCGCCGGCGCGGGCGGCGCCTCCGCCGCCGCCGGCGTCTCCGGCTCTGCCGCGGCAGGGGCAGCAGGGGCGGCGAACATCTCGGGGCTCACCGCCGCCGCCGGGGCCGCCTCCACCCCCGGCACCGTGTGCACTGGAGGCGGGGCCGTGTCCGGGGCAGGCTCCGCCGCCGCGGCAGCGGCCGGAGCGGGGTCCGCATGGGGAGCATAGGGATAGGACGACGGCACCGACGCGGCGGGAGCGGCCAGGGCCGGCGAGGTCAGCTGAGGAGGCTGGGCGGGCTGGATCGGCGTGGCGGACGGTTGGACAGAAAGGCGGCGGACCTCGGCCTCGTGCTCGCTCGCGGCCAGCTCGGCATTGAGCGTCCGGCGCAGCTCGTTGGACGCCTTGCGCACCTCCGCCATGCCCTTGGCCAGCATCCGCCCGATCTCGGGCAGCTTCTCCGGCCCGAAGATCAGCATGGCCAGGAAGAGGATGAAGGCGATCTCGCTGAGGCCACCCAAGCCGAACATAGGGCTCGATCATCCGGCCACACGCGCGGACAAGTCAAGCTGACGGCCCGGCGACGATGGTACACTGGTCAGGCTATGAGACGGTCCTGGCGCATCGCGGCAATCACCCTCTTCGCCCTGGCCCTCGTGGGCGGCGGCCTGCTCGGCGACCGCCTGCTCGCGCTCACCGATCAGACGCGCGACTCCCTCCGGCTCTACACCGATCTGGTGAAGGTGGCGCACGACCGCTACGGCTCCGAGGTCAGCTACAAGGACCTGGTCTACGCCTCGATCCAGGGCATGATCCGCACCCTCGACCCGCACACCACCTTCCTCGTCGCCGAGGACTACCAGGGGATGCGGGAGAAGCAGCAGACCTCCTACTACGGGCTCGGCATCCTGGTCGGCGTGCGCAACGGCATGCTGACGGTCATCGCGCCGCTCGAGGGGACGCCCGGCGCCCGCCTCGGCATCGTGCCCGGCGACGTCATCAGCAGCATCGAGGGCGAGCCGACCGAGACCATGAGCCTCGACGAGGCGGTGGGCAAGCTCAAGGGCCCCAAGGGCACGCAGGTGCACATCTCGATCGCCCGCCGCGGCATGCCCAAACCGATCGAGATGTCGGTGACCCGCGCCGAGATCCCGCAGACCACGGTGCGCGAGGCGTACATGATCACGCCCACCACCGGCTACGTGCAGGTGACCGAGTTCGCCCGCGGCACCGGCGCCGAGGTGGCCGAGGCGATCGACAAGCTCAAGGCGCGGGGCATGACCCGCCTGCTGATCGACCTGCGCAACAACGGCGGCGGCCTGCTCGACCCGGCGATCGAGATGAGCGAGGAGCTGCTGCCCGAGGGCAGCACCATCGTCGAGACGCGCGGCCGCACCCGCGACTCCTTCCAGACCTACAAGGTCAACTCGCGTCCGGCGCGCTTCGACCTGCCGCTGGTGGTGCTGGTCAACGAGGGCACCGCCTCGGCCTCCGAGATCGTCGCCGGCGCGGTGCAGGACCACGACCGCGGCCTCATCGTCGGCTCGCCGAGCTGGGGCAAGGGGCTGGTGCAGACGGTCTACAACCTCTCCTACGGCACCGGCCTGGCGCTCACCACCGCCAAGTACTACACGCCGTCGGGGCGGCTCATCCAGCGCGACTACACCTCGTACTACGACTACTACACCCACTCCGACGCCGGCTCGCCGGAGCTGCTCGGCAAGAAGGCCACCGAGGGGCAGATCTTCAAGACCGACCTGGGGCGCAAGGTGTACGGCAGCGGCGGCATCACCCCGGACGTGATCGTCGAGGACGACAAGCTCTCGCCCTCCGAGCAGTTCCTGCTCGCCCGCAACGCCTTCGCCAACTTCGCCGTCGACTACAGCCGCCGGGAGCCGGTCCGCTCCGCCGAGTGGAAGCCGGGGCCCGAGATGCTGCAGGCGTTCCACGACTGGCTGATCCACGAGAAGATGGCCACCCCCGAGGAGGCTGACGACGCGCTGCTGCCGCAGGACACGCGCACCTACGCGGCGCTGGAGATCCGGGCCGAGATGCTCAACATCGCCTTCGGCCAGGAGGCCCGCCACCGGGTGCTGGCCGAGGGGGACAAGCAGCTCAAGGCCGCGCTCGGCCAGTTCGACCAGGCGGCGGCGCTGCTCAGCCAGCGCCAGGAGCTGGCGCGGAGCGGCGAGCAGCACGCCGCCGGCGCCCGCGCCGGCAGCGTTACCCGCTAGTGTTCCGCACGGTTAGTTCGCATGGTAGTCGCGCCGCAATCCGGCTTCCTGGCCAGGCGCGCCGACGCAAGCGTAGCAGGGACTACGGTGAGGAGGCGGTCGCGGCTGCCGCCTGTCGCGACACTCCCGGCAGGTCGCAACGCCGCCAGG
>JASLEW010000202.1 GCA_030150965.1 Thermoanaerobaculia bacterium
CCTGCGCCCCGACGCGGCCGGCGCGGGGCGCAGGGCCAGAAGCCGCTCCGCGAGATCCACGGTGGAGACGACCACCTGCGGCAGCGCCGGCAGGGCGAGCAGGCGGGAGAACGCCTCGGCGCCCTCGGCCGCGGTGATCGCCAGGGTGGCCGTCCCGGACGCCGCGCCGTTCGGCGCTCCGGGCGGAGCCCCTCCGGCCGCCGCGGTCGCGGCGCCGGTGGCCGCGGATACGGCCGCCGCCCCTGGCCTGGACTCGGGTGCTCCCACGGCCTCCGCACCGGCGCCTTCGGTCAACGCGGACCTGGCACCGGTCGTGGCCCGGGCGCCCGCCATCTCCCCGGAGCCGGCGCCTGCCGCGGCGCCGGGCGGCTGGAAGGCATCCCAGTCCACGCTCGTCCAGGCGGTGGCGCCGCGCCGGCCCTGCTGCCGGGCGAAGAGATCGAGGAAGACGTCGGCGCAGCAGTCGGCCGCCACCGCCGGCCCGCCGACCACCGATGCGATGGTGCCGGCGAGGAGGACGAAATCGGGGCTCTCCTGGTGCCCGTTCGCCACCGGCAGCGCCGCGGCCAGCGACCGCAGCCCGCCGAGCCGCGACCGCAGCCGGTAGTCGAGGAAATCGCGGTCGAGGTCGGCGATGCGGCGGGCCAGCTCCTCCCCCTGCTCGGCGGCGGCATAGAACACTCCATGGATGGCGCCGAAGCGGGCGCGGACCTGCGCCAGCGCCGCCCGCACCTGCCCGGCGTCGGCCAGGTCGGCGTCGGCGACCAGGACCTCGGCGCCCTGCGCCTCCCAGCCACGGATCTCGCGCAGCGCCCGCGCCGTCTCGTCGCCCTCGCCGCCTGCAGCCGTCGCCGCGGCGAGCCAATCGTCCCAGGACTCGCGCGCCGGCAGGCCGGTGTCGCCGACCAGGGCCAGCCGGGCCTGGACCGTCCGCGCCAGGTGGCCCGCGACCAGCAGGCCGAAGCCCTGCAGACCGCCGGCGACGACGTAGACGCCGCGCTGCCGCAGGCGGCCCGCACCGGAGGAGGCGCCGTCCAGCCACAGGCGCTCGCTCGCCTGCACCCAGCGGTGGGCGCCGCGGAAGGCCACCACCGGCTCCTCGGGGAGGCGCGCCAGCTCGCCCAGGAGCTGGCCGGCGAGCCGCTCCACCTGCCGCTCCGCGCCCCCGCCGCCCACGGGAGGCAGGATCACGTCGATGCTGCGGCAGCGGACCTGCGGGTGCTCGCGCGGGATCACCAGGCAGGCCGACAGGCAGGCCGCGGCGGCTGGCCGCAGCTCCTCGTCACCCGTCACCTCCTGCGTGCCGGCGGTGACGACCTCCAGGCGGACCTCGCCGCCCGCGCTCTCGCCCAGAGCGCGGCCGAGGTGATGGAGGCTCCAGAAGCTGAGGTCGTCGATCAGGCCGCTGTCGCCCCCGCCATGGCCGCTGGCGTCGCCGTCGCCGGCGCCACCGCCGCTGCGGTGACCATCGCTGCCGAGGCCGTGGCCGGCGGGCAGGCTCCAGAGGTGCACCGCCACCGCCGGCCGCCGTCCCTCCGCCGCCAGGTCGGCGAGCAGCCGCGCAAAGTCGTCGAAGCGCCGCGGGTCGAGCCGATAGCCGGCCGCCGGGTCCTTCGCGAAGCGGCGGCCCGGGCAAACGCTGACCACGTCGCGGCCAAGCCCGCGCAGCCGCTCCGCCAGGCGGTCGCCCAGCCCGGCCGCATCGGCGAGGATCAGGCACGTCCCCTCCGGCAGGGCGGGGGCGACCGCGGCCGGTGCCGGCTGCTCGCTGCGCCGCCAGCTCAGGGCATGGAACCACTCCGCCACCGGCCGTCTGCCGCCCCTGCCGCCGGCAACCGCGGCGGCACCACCGTTCCAGATCGCCTGGTCGCGGCCGAGCGTCGGCTCGGCCCAGATCCTCCGGCGCTCGAACGGATAGGTGGGGAGCGGCACCCGCAGCCGCCGCTCGTGGCGGTAGAAGCCCGCCCAGTCGGGATCCACGCCGGCCACCCACAGCCGGCCCAGCGCGGCGAGGAGGCTCGCCTGGGCGGAGGCGGCGCCGGGGCCGCCCGCGGGCTCTCCGCCGACTCCTGCCGCCTGTCCGCCACCGGCAACTGCCTCCCCGCCGGCGTCCTGAGCGGCGGCATCCCGGCCCGCTCCCCCCAGGGCCGGCAGGACTTCCTCGGCCCCGGCATGCCGTCCCACGGCGCCCAAGGCCGGCAGCACCGCCTCGGCGCTGTGATGCCGCCCCACGGTGCCCAGCGCTGGCAGCACCGCCTCCGCCCTGGCCGCCGGGCCGGCGTCCTCGACATCCGCCTCCGACCCCAGGGCCAGCACCAGCAGCTGGCGGTTGGCGAGCAGACCGCTCAGCAGGGCGCCCAGGCGCGCCGGCGCCGCCAGCTGCCGCTCCCAGGCGGCGGTGCCGGCGGCTTCCTCGCGTCCGAGGGGAGCGCCGGCCGCGCCCGCCCAGAGCGCCATCTCGGGGGGATGGAAGGTGACCGCGGCGAGCGCCTGCCGGTATGCCTCGCGGGCCGCCGCGGGGAGCCCGGCGGCGGTGCGCCCCTCCCCCAGGTGGAGGCAGTCGATCCCCTCCTCGTTCAGGCGCTCCTGGAGCGCCGTGATCGCCGCCTCGCCGCCCGCCACGCGGCAGCGCCGGGGACCGAGCACCGCCTCGACCGCGACCCCGCTGCCGAGCAGCGGCGCGAGGCTCTCCTCGGCGGCCTCGATCTCCAGGCGGCTGCCCGCCGGGCAGGCGGCCAGCGCCCGGCCGCGCGCCACCGCCAGGTGCGCCGCGTCGGCGAGCGACAGCACCCCGGCCAGGCAGGCGCCCGCCAGCTCGCCGACGCCCCAGCCCGCGACCGCCACCGGTCTCACCCCCCACTCCAGCCACAGGCGGGCCAGGGCATGGACGAAGGCGAAGCGGGCCGGCTCCGCCAGGCGGGGGTCGGCGAGCGCGGTCTCGGCGGGAGGCGCAGGGGCAGCAGGGGCCTCAGGGGTCGCAGGCGTCGCGGCGAGCGCCGGGTTCGCACCGCCGGCGCTGGCACCACCGCCGGCACCGGCACCACCGGTGGCGCTGACCGCACCGCCGCCGGCGCCCAGTGCACCCGTCTCACGCGGCGCGCCGCAGCCGAGCACCGCCCGCGGGTCGGTGCCGAGCGCGGGCAGCAGCAGCTCGGCGCACCGGTCCAGCTCCTCGCGGAACGTCGGCTCGGCCGCGTACAGCTCGCCGGCCACCGCGGCGATGGCGGCGATGCCGCCGGGCAGCAGCAGCGCCACCTGCCGCCGCTCGTCCGGGCAGAGGCCGCTCCACACCCGCTCCGCATCGAGGCCGGCCAGCGCCGCCGCCGCCTCGGCGCCGTCCCGGCACAGCACCGCGCGGCGGGCGCTCCAGGCCCGCCGCCCGACCTTCTGGGTGTAGGCGACGCCGGCCAGCTCGGCCGCGGCGCCGCCGCGCAGGTGGGCCGCAAGGTTGTCCGCCGTCCGGTGCAGGGCGGTGCTGGTGCGCGCCGCGAGCGGCAGCAGCTGCCAGGGCCGCGAGGCGCTGCCGGGCGCCGCGGCCGGCGCCTCCTCCAGCACCAGGTGGGTGTTGGTGCCTCCCACCGCGTAGGTGTGCACCGCGGCGCGGCGCGGCTCCCCGCCCCGCCGCCAGGGCCGCGCCTCGGTGTTGACGAAAAACGGGCTGCGCGCGAAGTCGATGCGCGGGTTGGGGGTCTCGAAGTGCAGGCTCGGCGGGATCAGCTCGCGCTCCAGGACGAGCGCGCACTTGATCAGCGCCGCGGCGCCGCTCGCCACGTCCAGGTGGCCGATGTTGGACTTGACCGAGCCGATGGCGCAGCGGCCCGGCGCGGTGGCGGCGGTGCGGTAGGCGCGGGTCAGCGCCTCGATCTCGATCGGATCGCCGAGCTCGGTGGCGGTGCCGGTCGCCTCGAGGTAGCCCACCGACTCGGGCTCGACGCCGGCCATCACCAGCGCTTCGGCCGCGGCGCGCACCTGGCCATCGACGCCGGGCGCGGTGTAGCCGACCTTGACGCTGCCGTCGTTGCACGCCGCCGAGCCCTTGATCACGGCGTAGACGTGGTCGCCGTCGCGCCGCGCGTCGGCCAGCCGCTTGAGCAGCACCAGGCCGGCGCCGTTGCCGTGGACGTTGCCCTGGGCGCGGGCGTCGAAGGAGCGGCAGTGGCCGTCGGGCGAGGGGAAGCCGCCCTCCTGGTACAGGTAGCCCATGCCCTGCGGCACGCGGATCTGCGCTCCGCCGGCCAGGCACATGTCGCACTCGCCGCGCAGCAGGCTCTGGTAGGCGAGATGCGCCGCCACGGTGGCGGTCGAGCAGGCGGTCTGCACGGAGATGCTCGGGCCGCGCAGGTTGAAGTGGTAGGCGATGCGCGTGCAGGCGTAGTCGCTCTGGTTGCCCACCAGGATGCCGATGCGCGTCAGGAAGCTCGACATGACGTTCATCGGGTCGTAGTCGTAAAGGTTGCTGAACAGGTAGCTGCTGATGTTGACCCCGCCGTAGATGCCGATCACGCCGCCGTAGGAGGCGGGGTCGTAGCCGGCGCTCTCCAGCGCCTCCCAGGCGCACTCCATGAGGATGCGCTGCTGCGGATCGAGCATCTCGACCTCGGCCTGGTTGGTGAGGCCGAAGAACTCGGGCTCGAAGAGCTCCACGTCGCGGATGTCACCCTCGGCGCGCACGTAGTCGGGGTGGTCGGCGCTCGCCGCCGAGACGCCGGCCGCCAGCACCTCCTCGCGCGAGAAGAACGAGATCGATTCGACGCCCGCCGCCAGGTTGCGCCAGAACTCGTCCGGCGTCGCGGCGCCGGGGAAGCGCAGCCCCATGCCGATGATGGCGACATCGGAGGCAAGGGC
>JASLEW010000252.1 GCA_030150965.1 Thermoanaerobaculia bacterium
CGCGCACCCGCCGCCTGGGCGACGGGCAGGGCGCCGCGCTGCGGGCGCTGGCGGCGCGGCTCGGCTGCACCACGCCGGCGCTGCTGCTCGCCGCGGTCGCGGCGCTGCTCCACCGCCTCTCGGGGCAGGACGACCTGGTGATCGGGGTGCCGGTCGCCGGCCATCCCGAGGGCTCCGCCGCCCTGGTCGGCTACTTCCTGCACCTGCCGCCGCTGCGCTTCCGCATCCCGGCGGGCTGCACCTTCCGGCAGCTTGCCGCCGCCGCCCGCCGCCTGCTGCTCGACGCCCACGAGCATCGCGAGGTGCCGTTGAGTCGCCTGGTGCGCCGCCTCGGCCTGGAGGAGGAGGACGGCCGGCCGCCGCTGGTCGCCGCGCTCTTCAACTGCGACTCTGCCGCACCGCTCGTCATGGGCGGCGTCACCGCCGAGGCGCATGCCGTTCCCACCGGGGCGGCGGAGTTCGAGGTGTTCTGGAACGCCGTCCTCGGCGAGCGGAGCATCGAGATCGAGTGCATCTACCGGAGCGACCTGTTCCTGGCCGCGACCATCGACCGCTGGCTCGGCGCCCTCGCCGGTCTGCTGGCGAGCGTCCTCGACGATCCGGACCTGACGCTGGGCGGCCTCGACCTCAGGGCAGCCGCAAGCTGTCCCGAGCGGGTGGCCGCTGAGGGCGGCCTGGATCGGGCAGCCGTGGAGAGCGGCCCGGATCCGTTGGCTCCTGGAAGCGGCCTCGATCCGGCCGCCGCCGCCGAGCGTCCCGCCCTGGCGGCGAGCCGCGGCGAGCGCTGAGCGGCGGAAGCGGCGGCGCGGCCACCAACCTTTCCAATCCGATCCGGGAGGAGCCGACCATGCCGATGTTCGTGCCCGATTACGATCAGCTCTTCATCCACAAGGAGATGCTCGCCGACCGCCGGCGGGTCGAGGCCTACATCGCCGCCATCGACCGGGTGGTGACCGCCGATTCGGTGGTGATCGACCTCGGCGCCGGCACCGGCGTCCTCAGCCTGGCGGCGGCGCGCGCCGGCGCGCGCAAGGTCTACGCCTTCGAGCGGTCCACCATCCTGGAGCTGGCGAAGCGCAACTTCGCCGCCAACTTCCCCGACGGCCGGATCGAGGCGGTCGCCGGCGACTCGCGCGCCTATGCCCGCGGCCGGGGCTTCGCCGACGTGCTGGTCTCCGAGTGGCTCGGGGTGCACGTCTTCCAGGAGAACATGCTCGCCGGCCTGCTCGACGCGCGCGACCGCTTCCTGCGGCCGTCCGCGGTGATGATCCCGTCGCACGTCGGGCTGTGGCTCGCGCCGCTCGCCGTCAATCCGCGCCGGCAGCGTGAGATCGACGCCTGGAAGAGCCCGTTCTTCGGTTTCGACTTCACCGCCCTGGGGCGGCTGTCGCTCGACGACCCGTACAACTTCACCGTCGAGCCCGCGTGCCTGGCGGCGGCCGGGCAGGAGGTGCTGCGGCTGGAGATGAGCACGGTCGAGAGCCAGCCGCTCTACACCATGCGCGGCAGCTTCGTCCTCCCCGCCGCCCAGGCGGTCGAGGCGATCTGCGGCTGGTTCACCGCCGACCTCGCGCCGGGCGTGTGCCTGGACACCTCGCCGTTCGAGCCGCTCACCCACTGGCACCAGGCGATCTATCCCTTCGCCGAGCCGATCGCGGCGGCGGCCGGCGAGACGTTGATCCTGGAGGTCGACGCCGAGCCGCGCGAGGGCTACTGCGAGCTCACCTGGCGCGGCCACGTCGCCGGCCGCGAGGCCGCGACGGCGCGCGAGCAGACCACCCGGAACAACTACCTGATCGCCCGCTGACCCGCCCGGCGCTCGGCGGCCCGCTACCGGTCGCGTTCGATGACGTAGTGCGCGGTGTCGAGCAGGAACGCCTTGTCCTCGGAGTCCGGCACCGCGGCGAGCGCGGCGGTGCCGGCGGCGAGCGCGGCGCCGGCGAGCGCGCGGGCGCAGCGGCTCGACCCCCTCGCCGCCCGCGATCAGCGCTCCGGCACCTGCTCCCCGCGCTCGCCGCGAGCCTTGCCAGCCTCGCGCTTATGGCGGCGGCGCCAGGCGCCGCGGCGCAGCCACCCGGAGCGGCGCCGCTCGCCGCGCCGGCGGCAGCCGCGAAGCCGGCACCGCCGCCGGTGGCGGCCAACCCGCTGCTCGTCGATCACTCGAATTTCTTCCAGCCGATCGAGCTCTACGACCTCCAGAGCGTGGATGCCGTTTGCCACCCGGATACCGCCGCCGGCGATGCCGGTGCGCAGGGCGCTCATCCTGGTGGACTACTTCGATCCGCCGACGCTGGACTTCCAGGCGCTCACCCTGCGCTGAGCGGCTGGCGCGGAGCGGGTGACAGCTTCACCGCCGCGGTCCCGGCGCGGACCGCGGCGGCCGTGGTCGCGGTCTGCCGGCTGCTCGGCCGGAAGCATGCGAACGCCCGCGCCGGCGGCGGCTCCCCGCGGGAGGAGCGCTGAGCCGGACGCGGGCGGCGCGGCAGCGAGAGGCCGCGGGGACCGGCGCTATGCCGGCTCAATCCTTCCAGTGGCCGGGGTGATAGACGTGGCGCTCGCCCCGCTTCTCGTAGCGCGGCGCCACCCAATGGGCGCCGGAGTGCGGCGGGTGCTCCCAGCTGCCCTTGGTCCACACGTAGTCGTGGCGATCCGGCGCCCAGTCCCAGCGCCCGCCGACCCAGACGTAGTCCGGTCCCGGCGAGGCGATCTCCACGTCGGCCTGGAGCGGCGGCGGCGGGCCGCCGACCTCCACGTAGTCGTCGCCGGGGCCAACCTCGGCGGAGGCGTAACAACCGGCGGTGAGCAGGCCGAGGCCGAGCCCCACCACCATGCACAATCCAACGGCCAGCAGCTTGTAACGTTGCGGTTGCATGACAAGGTCTCCCTGTTGAAGTGAGGCGGCTCCCCGGCCGGCCGCAAGGCCCGTTCGGGCTGCGGCCGGCAGGGGCTGCCGCTTCGCCTTGAACCCTGGTGCAAACCGAATGCCGGCGATCACCGGCCGGAGGTCACCGGCCCGCCGGCCGCGGGCTGCAGCAGCAGGCCCCACGGCCTCGGCTGGTGCGGGCGAAAAGCTGGGAGAGCAGGCCGGAGATCGCCGGGCCGAGCGGGCGCGGGCTGCAGCAGCAGGCCGCCGCGGACCGCTTGGAGAGGTTGCGCAGCCGGTCGAGCAGGTCGGAGACCGACGGCCCGTTGGCCTTGAGCTGCTGCAGCAGTCCGTCCAGGCTCGGCTCGTGCACCTGCAGCAGGTCGAAGTAGGCGTCCACGTGCTGGAAGACCGCCTGGGAGAGGAAGCTCACCAGGCTCGGCACCAGGGCGGGCAGGATGATCGAGGTGTTGACCGTGCCGGCCAGGGCCGGCGCATCGGCATTGATCTGGGTGTAGCCGCCGGCGCCGGAGATGTTCTGGAACAGCTCGACCAGGAGGTCGAGCGCCGCGTCCGGCTCGATGTCCGGCGCGTAGAGCTCGGCCAGCGGCCCGAGGGTCGCCTGCGCCCAGACCCGCGGCACCACGTCGCAGGAGTTGTGGACGCGCGTCACCCTGCCGCCGATCTGCGCGTCCGAGTACCGGGCGAAGGCCTGGTTGCCGGCGGTCGGGCCGGCGAAGGGCAGGACCGCGAGGCTGGCGTTGCCCCGCGGGTCCCAGGCCTCCCGGGTGTCGTGGAGCCAGAGCGCCAGGGTGGGCGCGAGCGCGCCGCCGAGGCTGTGGCCGGTGACGCTGAGCGCGACGGGGCCGGCCTGCATCTCGGCGGCGAGGAAATCGCTCACCGTCAGCCCCGCACCGGCCAGGCCGCGGCCCGGCCTCATCGCCTGCAGGGCCCTGAGCCCGACCTCCGTGCCGCCGGAGATCATGGCGCCCGGCACGCCTGGACCCGTGGGCCACGGGACCTGCTTCCTGACGTAGAAGTCCTCGACCAGCCAGTCGAGGATGGCGATGGGATTGGTGCCGGCGATCACGATGATCAGAGCCGGCAGAGCCGGCAGAGCCGGCAGCGCCGGCCCGCCGGCGGCCGTGGTGCCGCGGACGACGAACATCGTGTTGTCGGGCTGGCAGGAGCCGCGCAGCTCGGAGACCACGGGGCCCCACGCCAGCTCCCAGGTGCCGAGGAGCGGCTGCATCCTGTCGAGATAGAACGGGACCGCCTTGCTCAGCGCGATGTCGATCTTGGCCGGGTCGCCGATGAACACGGCGCCGAGGTAGCTGAGCATCGAAAGGCTGAAGCAGGTCTGCGTCTCGTCGTAGGCCGGGGCCATGGCGCCACCTCCCTGTAGCCTGGCAGGGCCGGACGGTAGCAGAGCCCGCCGCCAAGAACAATCGGTCGCTCATAGCTTAACTTGCGATAGCGGCGGCGGCGCGTCCCACGTCATGCTGCGGGCGCCGCCGAGCGCCCGGCCGGGGGACGCCGGCCGGCCGGCGGCCTAGTGTCCCGCACGGCCAGTTCGTATGGTATTCGCTTGCCCTCCGGCTCCCTGGCGGCGTTGCGACCTGCCGGGAGTGTCGCGACAGGCGGCAGCCGCGACCGCCTCCTCACCGTAGT
>JASLEW010000304.1 GCA_030150965.1 Thermoanaerobaculia bacterium
CGCGGGCGCGGTGGGAGCGGCGAGCGGCGCCGGGGCGGCGGGCGCGGCGGGCGGCCGGCCCGCCGAGGAGCTGCCGCGGATCGTGGCCGAGCACTGGCCCGCGGTGCGCCGGCTGCTCGGTTACTACCGGATCCCGCTGGAGGACGCCGAGGACCTGGTGCAGACGACGATGCTCAAGGCGCTTCACCAGTGGGCCGGGATCCGGGAGCCGGTGGCGTGGCTGCTCGGGACGCTGCGGCTGCGCTGCCTCCAGTACCGGCGGGACCGCTGGCGGGTCCGGCGGCGGCAGGTGGAGCTGGACGGCGCGGCCGAGGAAGCTGGAGGGCACGAGGCGGCGGAGCTGCGGGGCGCGCCCTTGCCGCGGGGAATGGCGGCGGTGCTGGCGGTCCCGGCGGACAACGAGCAGGTGGAGATGCACCACGACCTGCAGCGCCTGGCGCGCGGGCTGCCGGCCAAGTGCCGGTTCCTCCTCACGGCCCGCTTCCAGCTCGGCATGGTGGACCGCGAGGTGGCCGCGGTCACCGGCCTGGCGCCCGGCTCGGTGCGCAAGCTGACCCAGCGGGCCGTCGAGCAGGTGCGGACGGCGGCGGAGCGGGCCGAGCGGACGCCTGCAGGCGGCAGGAAGAGGTGACCGCCGCGATGCCGCGGCGCACCGGCGAGCGCCGGAGGTTAGGCAAGGCCGGTGAAGTCCTCTCAACTACACTCGAGACTCATTGGGGTCGATCACGCGGACCTGTGGTCTTGACCAGCGGTCGAGCCCGCTCCGTCGGAGGCTCCGCGCTAGGCCGAAAACCCGATGGTGATGGAACAGCAAGCTCCTGCGGTGCGGCGCTGTCTGTGCCCATCGCCCCCATGTCCGTGCTCATTGCAACTGAACCTCCAGTGGTCTCGGTGACCGTGGAGGCTGGGCTCTGATCAGGAGCCGCCGGTGGAGCAGCTTCCTCCTCCTTCTTGCATCCGATCAGGCAGAGCAAGATGCTCACTAAGCACGTCAAGACCAGGACCCGCATCGGCTTCCTCATGATGCCTTTCCTCCCACGGTGAACGAGATCCGCAACACCCCGGCCGACCGGCCGTCGACCTCTCGATCGGCTATTCGATGACCTCCGCCGCCACCCCATGAGTCACCAGAAAGATGACCGGCCAGTAGAAGTCATAGTACCGACCAAGGTTTTCGAGGAGCACGTAACCGATGAACACCGCGGCGCAGCACAGCACGACCATCGCACCGAGCTTCTTCCAGCCACGGCTGCGCTCGAAGAGCAGGGCCAGACAGAGGGCCAGCGACACCTCCAACCCAACCGCCAGGTACTCATTCAGCTCGCGGTAGCTTCTGGAGCCGAGCAGCGCTTCGACGTAGTTCGCCTGCACCATCGACCCCGGCATGACGCCCGCAGGCGTCTCCATGTCGTCGATGTGCCGCCGGCTGATCGCTTCTGCCTGCCAGTCGCCGCTGACGATGACGATCTTGGAGTGCAGAGGGCTCAGTGCACCGTTGTAGCGGCCGCTCAGCACCGATGCAGCGCTGACCGCGAGGAGGTCCCTTCTGCGCAAGAACGTGGCAAAAGGCGGGTCTTCGTCGCTGTCAAAGCCGGCCAGCACGGCAGGCTCCACAAATCTGACGATCGCCTCGGCGAACGAGTCCTGCGGAGAGCCGTCCACCAGCCGCAGTGCGACCGGGATGGGCCGCACATCTTCCGACACCTGGATATGCCCCCTGCGCACCGTCTGCGAGCAGATGGAGTCGGGGTAAAGCTGCGGCGCCCTCCTATACTTCTCGTGTCCGGCCTGTTCCAGCGTAACCGGCAAGACGATAGGTCGGCGAGAAGAGACGTCCTTGACCGCCGCGACCAGCTTCCCGTCCTCGTCCGCGTACTGAGGCGCCGCCTCGAGGTTGAAGTCGATGGCGATCAGCGCCGGCTCGGCGGCGTCGATCGCCCGCAGCAACCTCGCCAGGTAGTCACGGCGGATCGGGCTGCGCGCCTTGAGCTCATCGCCGCGGTACTCGACATCTCCGATCAGCACCAGCGCGGTCCGGCCCGCCCTCGCCTTCTGCGGCGCCAGGTGCAACATTGCCTGATAGACGGGATAGCGGGCAGCCAGACCGAATTCCAGATGATCGACGACCCTCCCCAAGGCCACGCCGCAGGCGATGGCGAGAAACGCGGTCGGCCAATACCACCTGGGACGGTCATGATTGCGCTTGGTCCCACGCCAGATCTTGACCAGCCTCCCCCTGAGGCTCCGGTCTCTTGCCCTTTGCTGCTGGACCTTGGAGGACCGCGGCATTGATCCCTCTCCATCGATAAGCGACAAGCCGCAAAAAGGCGGCCCCGCCAAGATCCCATCCCAGCAGACAGAAACGCTGCGGCTCGTCCTCTCTGAATCGTAATTAGAACATTACTGCGGCGCAACGATATAAGCTAGTGCACACATGGCCATCCCCGCGGCCGCGTGGGATGACCCCCTCGAAAACGCAGAACAGGTCCGTCCAGTCTTCTCGGTGCTGCCGACGGGTGCAGCGGCAGCGCATCGGATAGGGGCGTTCAGCCCGCCCCTCGAACGGTCCTCGCCCGCATGAGGACAAGGAGGTAGAAATGACTCGCATTGCAAGCAGGCTTCTGGTCACGGCCTTCCTCTTGGCCCTTGCCACCAGTGCCGCCGCCGATCCGAATTGTGGCGGCCCGTGCGTGGTGGTGCTGCCAAATTCGGGCTTCCACGACTGCGGGCCTTACTCGCACATGGAGCTGCGGAACTCTGCGCCGCAAGCGGCAACGGTCACCCTTCAGGTCAGCATCGATGAAAAGGCTCACACCACGACGCGGACGGACGTCCGCGAGTTGGGACCGCGTGCGACTCTCTATCTCGGGTGCTCGGGCACCCTCACGCCGACGGTGTCCCAGCGCATCACCTGGGGAGTGCAGGCGGTGCGCTGGCACTGAGCGCAGAGCACGGGTTGCCAAGGCCAACTGAGCCTCGCCCCGCCGCTCCCGGAGGACACCGCGCAGCTGCCCGCGGGCAGGCTGTCGAGTGCCAGCGCCTTGCCGGACGGCTCCTGGAGCGGCGCGCCGAGCATCTGGTCAAGCCCCGAGAGGTTCCAGCCGTCGGCCGTGACCAGGTGGGCGCGCGCTCCCTGGGCGCCGGTGACCACGAGCGTGCCGAGCGCCGCGTCGGCCGCACACGCCAGGCCCTGCTGCAGCGCTTGGTCGGCTGGCGTCCAGGTACCGAGGGTCCAGAGGCCAGCGGCGTTGGCGGCGGCGCGCACCGCGGCGGGCGTCCCGGCTCACTGGAAGGCCGACACCCCGGCGGCCGTCGCTCTTGCCACGAAGCCTCGATACTGACTGATGCCGCCGGCGTTGATGAGCCCTGCCTTGCCGCGCGCATGCGAAGCGCTCACGGCGCTCAGCAGCACCCTGCCGTTCGCCGCAGCGTCGAGGCGCGCGCCGCGCAGCTGCAGCGAGAGCCTGATCCAGCCGCCGAACCACGCAGCCGGCAACGCCCGCACGCCAAGCCGCACCTCGCGCCCGTTCTCCCATGAGCTCAGGATGAGCGACCGGGAGACCTGGTTGACGAAGAGCTCATAGGTGTTTCCCGGATCGGTGAGCCTGGCCACGATCCCGGTGTGGTGGCCTGGATTGAAGACCGCGGCCGGCCGGACATCGGCGGTCACCACGCCGTCTCCGATCTCCTTGTTGGTGAACGCGATCGAGTTGCCGCCGCCATGTTGCGTGCCGCCCGTCGCCTGCAGCACCCGCTCGTTGCCAGACATGACGTATCGCCACGAGACGTTCTCGGTGTTGCTGCCGTAGGAGAGAACGCGCCAGCGGCCGTGCAGTGGCGCTCCCGCGGATACGCCCTGAGCCGGGCCGCCCCCGCCGGCAGTTCGCAACCCGGGCTCGAACCGCCACACCAGGAAGCCGGCGATGAGCAGCGAGATGAGGGCGAGCATGCGGCCGATGGTTGTGAGGACGCCGCTCTCGCGGCCGTCCTCAGCCTCGACATGCTTCTCGGGCAGGAGGGCGATCACGATGATCCCCACGGGCTGGAGGAAGACGCCGAGCAGGAAGCCGACAAGTGGCCGGTGCTTGGCCTCGCCGATGGCACAGGCGACGAGCGGGCACAGCAGGAGGAACCAGTCCGAGATGAAGGGGTGGCGGCCTGGCGGTGGGCCATGCCGATCGGCCCAGCCGGCGAGGTAGTAGCACGAGAGATACGCGCTCGCGACGAGCACCCGCTGCCAGCGCCTGAAGAGCCACAGCACCAGGCCAACCGGCACCACGACGATCAACAGGCAGGCGACGAAGATCCACGCCAGCGCGTCCGGCATGTCACCGCCGATGCCGCCGCCGATCGAGGCGCCCGCTCCTCCTCGTCCGAGCCGTGGCGGCGGCCGTCCATGCTTCTCTGCATAGGCGGCATCGAAGCCCTGCCTGTAGTGTTCGGACTGGAAGGGGTCGCAGGCCACGAGGAATGCCGTCAACCCGCCAGCCTTGGCGCCGGCCTTCTGCCCTCTCCTGTGGTCTCGTTGGTCCTCAGCGGAGCTCACGGCGGATCCTCGGCGCCGGCGCGCAGCGGCGGAAGCGTGTGGGGAGCTGGTGCTGGGGCAGGAGGCCGCCGCACCGACCGGCCCCGCCTCCTCCCGAGCGGGTTCGCTTCAGCAGGTGCTGTCGGGGCAGCCGAAGGTGGCGTAGCCCGAGACCTCGTAACCACCAGTCGACAATGGATGGCAGGCGACGGTCGTGACGATGGTGACATGGCAGGCCAGGTTGCCGCAGGACGACGAGGCAAACGAGTGCAGCTGCTGGCTCAGGTCGGTGCTGGCGGTCGCGCAGGTGTCTCCGGCGGCAGGCACCGTCGGCGTCGTTCCGCCTCCTGCCAGGTCGCAATAGGCGCCACACTTGGGCGCCACTTTTGCGGCGAGGGACGAAGCGAGGAAGAGCTCCTGTAGCGAGTCTTGCTGGAAGCAGGATCGAACCGGCTCGGCCGAAGCGGTGAAGATGGGAGCCAGACCGATGATGGCGGCGAGCAGCAGCAGCAGGCGAAGCTTGGACATAGGGTCTCCGATCTCCGGCCCCGAGAGCCGGGACATATGTTTACATCTACCTGTGCGGTAGAAACTTACATACCTATATCATATCTTCATGATGGACATAGAAGCCCAATGGTGTCCTACTCCAGCGGGCCTGCACCGTTGGGCGCTCGCCGGGGTGATGCCGCCGCGTCCGTTATAGCCTCTTATCGCAACTCAGGATCGAGGCCAGGGGCTTCACCCCCTGGTGGAGAGCTGGGTCCACGCCGCTCCGCTCGGCTTGCCGCAGGGCGAAGCGGGAGATGCCCCTGACCTGAGCCATCCTTGCAGCCGAGGCCAACCCTCACCCCCCGCCGCCTCCTCACCGCCCCCGCCCGGCAAAGTAAGGCACCCGCCGCCCGCGGATCGGCGCATGCCCGGCCACGAACACCACCGCCTCGTCGTCCGGCAGCCGCCGGACCACCTCCGCCGTCAGAAGCGGCCGGGCCAGACGGCCGCCACCAGTCGATCACCGCCAACTGCCCGGTGCAGATCGCCTTCGCCCCGGCCGACCTGGAGACGGCCGAGCAGCTGTCGCGGATGCTCGGCCAGAGGACGGTGCACTTGGCGAAGCGGTCGCTGAACGGCGTGCCGCTGGTGCGCTGAACTCGTAGCGCCCGGTCGAGTAGGTGATCCCGGTCACCTCGCGGTTGGCGGTGACCCGCACCCGCACCCGCACGCCGGCCTGCCGCAGCTCCTCCGCCATCTCGCCGACCGGC
>JASLEW010000313.1 GCA_030150965.1 Thermoanaerobaculia bacterium
TGGTCAAGCGCTTGACTGGTGCCCAACGTCTTGCGCATAAACGTCAAAACGGCGTCAAACGGCCATCGGCGAGCTGGGCGGAGAATTAGCGGACATTGACAGGAGGTTTTGCGGCACGCAGGACGCGAAGGCTGTAATTATCCAAGCCATGGCGTGCGAGCGATGGATCGTGGTGGGCACCGACTTCAGCGATGGCGCGCACGAGGCGCTCGAGCGCGCTCTCGGCCTGGCGCGGGGCTCGGGGGCAAAGATCGCGTTGGTACACGCTTACGAAGACGGACTGGGCGCGAACGCGCCCGCCGATCCAACTTCCAGCTTGCAGGGACAGCTCGCCCAAGAGATTGCCGCGTCGGGCGCGACCCGCCGTGGGATCCACGTCGAGCCGCTGGTCCGGCGCGGGCCGCCGTGGGAGAAGATTGTGAACGTCGCGACGGAATACGGCGCCGAGATGATCGTGGTCGGCCGCAGCGGGCAACGCGGAGCGACCCGGGGGGTTCTGCTGGGCAGCGTCGCGAGCCGCGTCTTGGCGCTCTCCACGCGCTTCTGCGTGCTGGTGGCCCGGCTGGGTGCTGTCTGATCTGTAGAGCGAGCTACCTGCTCGCGTCCAGCACGGCCTTGGCTTCGATCAGGTCGCCGGTTCCGAAGCCCTCGGCGAAGGACGCATAGACGCGCAGAAGCCCCTCGAGCCGCGCGCGCTTCCGCGTGCCGCGATCGAGCTTGGCGAGGGTCAGCTGAGCCCGCAGCTCGAAGGATCTCGCCCCCTGCTGCCGGGAGATCGCGAGCGCCCTGGCGAGGGCTCGCCGGGCCGCGGCGGGATCGACGTCCGCGAGCAGCTCGCCGCGCACGCGGTGCAGCTCCGCGGACCACGCCCGCTCGTCGCTCACCTCGACGAAAGCCAGGGCGTCATCGAGTTCGCGCAGCGCTCGGTCTTTATGCCCGGCGGCCGCATACACCCGGGCGACGCACGGCGTGAACGCCGTGCGCCCGTAGGGACCCGCCTCCAGCAGGCCGGACAGCGTGGACGACAGCTCTGCGCAGTGGGCCTGCGCCGTCCATGGCTCGAGGACCGTCGCCGCCCAATGGTGGAGCGACATCGCTCGGCCCTGCCAAACGGGAGAGCCGACCTCACGCGCCACCTGCAGCGCCCGGCGGGCGGCCTCCAAGGTCTTCTCGGGCTCTCGGCGCCACATGTGTGCGAGCGCCGTGATCGTGAGCGCCGTGACCAGGTGCAACGGATCACGAAGCACTCCCTCTCGCGAAAGCATCTTGCGGGCGAGGGTCATCGCTTCGTCGGGCGCGCCACCGAGCCACGTGAGCACGACCATGTGGCCACTCCACAAGCCCACCACCGGCGCGTTGACGATGCGAGCGGTGTCGCTCGCCGCGGCGTCCAGCACGGTGCACGCTTCGGTGAGCGGTCGCCGCGCTGCGGCGAGCTGCCCGCGGAACAGCCGCGCAGAGCACGCGACGACTGTCGCCTCCGCGGCCGCGACCGGATCGTCGAGCCGCGCGAGGACCTCGGCGACCTCAACCTCGTAGTGCTCGACCTTCGCCAGCTCGCCCCGCACGAAGTGACAGCGCTGCCGGCCGAGAAGTGCGGCGAGCAGGCCCCGGTCATCGGCAAGTTTGCGCGCCAGCTCCGCGGTCCGCGCGAAGGTCTGCTCGAGCACCGGGTCCTGAGTGCCTTGGAGCGCGATGATCGCGGGCCCCAGGTACTTGAGCACCGCGAGCTCCGCGTGAGCCGCATCATCCGAGTCAGGTAGTTTCGCCAGCAAGGCCCGAGCGCGATTGAGCTGGGTGAGCGCGTCCGCGCGGCCGAACCGACGAATCGCCCGCTCTCCCGCCAGGCAGTAGTAGCGGACGGCCTTGCCGATGACCTGCGCCTCGTCGAAGTGGATCGCCAGCTCCCCGGCGACCACCTCGGAGCGCTCGCCATAGCCGGCCTCCATGCCCTCGGCCACTTTGCGGTGCCAGGCGCGCCTCGTTGCCGAAGGGATGCGCGCCAGCGCCGCGTCGCGATACAGCGCGTGGGCGAAGCCGTAAAGCGACTGGATCGTCCCGTCCGGCCAGGGCTCCGCGCCGACGAATCGCAAGAAGCGCCGCTCGTCGGCGAGCCCCTCGCAAAACGTGTCCACATAGTCAGCGGGCAGCTCCAGCACGTACGCTACGCAGCCGGCGGGGAATTGCGCCCCAAACACACTTGCCGCTTCGAGGATGCGCTGCTCGTTCGAGCTCAGGCGATCGATCTGAATGTCGATGAGCTGGCGCACGGTATCCGGCCGACGGCTCGCAACCTCGGCAACGGTCGCGATGAGCTGCCATGCGCAATCGACCTGCCGGATCATCCCGCGGCTTTCCAGGTCGTCGACGACGGCGACGGTGAAGAGCGGGTTGCCGCCCGTCATCCCATGGATGGTGCTTGCGAGCTTCTCCTGGAATCGAGGATTCGAGAAGCGCTGCGCGAGATAGTCGGTGACGGCGGTTGCCGAAAAAGTCTCGAGGTGCAGCGTGAGCGCCTGCTTGCGCGCGGTCAGCTCCGCGATGACCTTTGCCAACCCGTCGCCTTTTGTGAGCTCGGCCTGACGGCAGGTCACAATGACGAGAACGCGTGCCGGTTCGCGGCGCGCTCCGAGCATCGCGACGAGGTCCGTCGTCGAGCGGTCGGACCATTGCATGTCCTCGAGCACCAGGATCAAGGGCCTCTCGGCGGCAAGGACCTCGAACGCTTCGGCGAGCTCGCGCAGCATACGCCCCTGCGTCGCGCCCTGGATCCGCAGGTGCAGCGCCTGCAGGTTCTCGTCCGTTACCAGTCCCGGCATTTGCACGAGCCACGTCGGCGCATGCCGCGCCAGGAGATCCACAATGCGCGGGCCGTCGGACGCGCGGCATGCTGCCCCGAGGGCCGTGAGGACGGGGAGGTACGCCTCGCTCGTGCCGAACTGCTCGACGCACGAGCCAGCGATGATCATCGCGCCCTGGGGCACGGCGAGCTGGGCGAGGAAAGCGTCGATGAGCGTGGTCTTGCCAATTCCCGGGTCGCCCGTCACGAAGAGCACTCGCCGCTGCTGATCGAGAACGGATTCGAAGGCTTGCCGCAAGAAGTCCATCTCCTCGCTGCGCCCCACCAGGCTGGCCGTGGCGGCAGGCACCTCGACATTCTTCGGCACGCTCGCCGGCCGCCTCTCCGCCCCCACCGCGAGGAGAAAGCGATAGCCGCGCCCGACGACGGTCTCGATTGCGCCTTCGCCGAGCACGCGCCGGACCTCGCTCATGTGCGTGCGGAGAAGACTCTCGCTCATCGCGATCTTCCCCCACACCGCCTCCACGACCTCGTCCTGGGTGACGAGATGCAGCGGGTTCTCCGTCAGGAATCGTAGGATCGCGAACGGCTTGCGACGGAGCTTCAGCTCGTCATTGCCCTTCCACAGGCGTTGCTCTCCGATGTCCAGGCGGAACGGGCCGAACAAGCGTACGTCTGTTCCACGACCGCCCGACACGCGCGACATTCGGCGGATTATAGCGGTGACCTGCCATCGGCGGCGAGAAGTCCTTGGGCCCGACCATGGCCGTGATCATGCGCGCCGCCGCCGCCAACGTCCGGGAGGCGGTCATTCCCCACGCGGGGCGCTGGCTGATGGAAGAGAACCCGGCGGCCACGGTCGCGGCGATCACGGAGTTCCTGCATTGACAAACCAGGTGGAGCGGATCGCGAAGCACTCCCACTCGCGAAAGCAGCTTGCCGGCGAGGGTCATCGCTTCGTCGGGCGCACCACCGAGTAACCGACCCCGCTCGAAATTTGGCGAGTCTCAGTAGATCACTCGCCGCCTTCCGCCGGGCCGGTGGGGAGCTCCGCTTCGCCGAACAGCTCGCCGCCGCCGCCCGACATCTCCAGCTCGACGATGCGCGCCGCGAGGTCGCGCAGGTCGGCGGCGTCGAACACCAGCTCCAGGGTCGCCGGCAGGTTGTGCTCCTGCATGAGGCGCGACACGAGCTGCGTGGCGAGGAGCGAATGGCCGCCCAGGGCGAAGAAGTTGTCGCTCATGCCGGCGCGCTCGACGCCGAGGACCTGGGCGGTGGTGGCGGCGACCACCTCCTCGACCGGTCCCTCGGGCGCCACGTAGCTCGCCGCCGCCATGCCGGCGCTCTCCGGCGCCGGCAGCGCCTGGCGGTCCACCTTGCCGTTGGCGGTGAGCGGCAGCGCCGCGAGCGGCACCAGCGTCGACGGCACCAGGGCCTCGGGCAGCTCCGCCGCCAGGAAGCGGCGCAGCTCGGGGGCGAGCAGCCGCCAGGCGGCGGCCAGCTCGGGGTCGTTCTGCCAGGCGCCGGGCGCCATCTCCACCCCGGTGGGCAGCGCCAGGCCGGCCTCGTCGAGGCGCGGCACCACGTAGGCCACGAGCTGCTCCGGCCGCCGCTCCTCGCCGGCCGCCGCGGCCGCCTCGCCCGCGGCCCCCTGGGCCGGAGGAACCGACGGTGCCGGTGAGGCCGGTACGGCCGGCCGCGCCGGCCCTGCCAACCCATCGCCGCGCCGACCGAGGATCGCGGCCGCAGCGGCGGCCACCGCCGGATGGCGGGCGAGGACGCTCTCGATCTCCCCCAGCTCGATGCGGATGCCGCGCAGCTTGACCTGGCCGTCGCGCCGCCCGCCGAACTCCAACCTTCCGTCGGCCAGCCGGCGGGCGGTGTCGCCGGTGCGGTAGAGGCGCTCGCCGGGCGGCGTTGCGCCGCCGCCGGGAGGAGCTGCCGCGGCAGCTTCGCCCGGCACACCCCGTGGGCCTTCGACGCCGGCCACCGGAGCGGCATCCGGCGCGCCGAACGGATCGGGAGCGAAGCGCTCGGCGGTGAGGTCCGGGTGTCCCAGGTAGCCGCGCGCGAGGCCCTCGCCTCCGGCCCACAGCTCGCCCCAGGCGCCCACCGGCATCAGCTCGCGGTCCGGCCCGAGGACGTGCACCCGGGTGTTGGCGATCGGCCGCCCGATCGGCACCCGCTCGCCGCCGCTCCCCGCGCCCGCCGCG
>JASLEW010000320.1 GCA_030150965.1 Thermoanaerobaculia bacterium
TCCGGCGCGGCCCGAGCGCCGGCTAGGCCACGACCTCGACGCGCGCCGGACCCGCCGTGACCTCGCCGATCTCGGCGGCGCGGTGGCCCGAGGCGGCCAGCGCCGCGAGCAGCGGCGCGGCACCGGCCGGCGGCAGGGCGACGAGCAGGCCGCCCGAGGTCTGCGGGTCGAAGAGCAGCTCGCGCTGGACGGCGGAGAGCCCGGCGTGATCGACCAGCGCATCGCCGGCATGCCCGGCATTGGCGACCGTGCAGCGCGTGCTGACACCGGACGCCGCCAGGCGGAAGAAACCCTCGTGCACCGGCAGGCGCTCGAAGGCGATGCGCAGCGCGGCACCGGACGCCTGCGCCATGCCCAGCGCATGCCCCGCCAGGCCGAAGCCGGTGACGTCGGTGGCGGCGCGGGCGCCGTGGGCGAGCGCGAGGCGCGCCGCCTCGGCATTCAGCCGCTCCATCTCGGCCACCGCCGGCTCGAGCTCCGCCTCGCCGATCCGGTCGAGCTTGAAGGCGCTGATCAGCGCGCCGGTGCCCAGGGGCTTGGTGAGCACCAGGCGGTCGCCGGGGCGCGCCCCGGCGTTGGTGAGCAGCCGGTCGCGGTCCGCCTCGCCGACGACCGCCAGGCCGTACTTGAGCTCCGGGTCGCGCACCGTGTGGCCGCCGAGCAGCGCCGCGCCCGCCTCGGCCAGCGCCTCGGCGGCGCCGCGCAGCACGGCGCCCAGCACCCCGTCGGGGATGCCGCTGTCGGGGAAGCAGCAGAGGTTGAGCGCGAACAGCGGCCGGCCGCCCATCGCATACACGTCGGAGAGCGAGTTGGCGGCGGCCACCCGGCCGAAGCGGCGCGGATCGTCGCAGACCGGGGTGATGAAGTCCGCGGTCGCCACCAGCGCATGGCCGCCGAGAAGGTAGACCCCGGCATCGTCGGCCGTTTCCGGGCCGACCAGCACCCTCTCGTCGCGCCCGGTGATGCGCGCGAGAGGGCCGATCAGCTGCGCCAGGTCCCCCGGACCTATCTTGGCGGCTCAGCCGCCGGAGCTGGCACAGGCGGTGAGGCGGAATCTCCGCTCGCGCTCGGTCATCGCCGTCGGATTCTACTCCCCCCGCCCCGCCGCTCGATCCCGTTACCCCCCACCCCCTGCCTGCCGCGCGCGGCGCCCGCGATATAGACTCCGTGCACAAACTGCGGGAGGACGTTCATGCACAGCAAGCTTTCGGCCAAACTGGCCGCCGAGCTGATCGGCACCTTCGCGCTGATCTTCATCGGCGCGGGCAGCGTCGCGTTGGCCAGCCACCTGGTGGGAGTAGCCTTGGCCCACGGCCTGGTGATCCTCGGCTTCGCCTACGCCTACGGCCACATCTCCGGCGCGATGCTCAATCCGGCGGTGACCCTCGCCGTCTGGACGGCGGGCAAGCTCCGGGCGGGGGATGCCGCCGCCTACATCGCCGTGGAGCTCGTCGGCGGCATCGCCGGCGCCCTGACGCTGCGCTGGGTGCTGGGCGGCACCGCCACTGGCCTCGGCGTCACCCGCCTGGCGCAGAACCTGGACCTGCACGGCTCCACGCTCACCGTGACCCCGGCGGTCGGGCTGTTCGTCGAGGCCGTGCTCACCTTCTTCCTCGCCAACGCGGTGCTCAACGCCGCGGTGAGCGGCAAGGCGCCGGCCGCCTACGGCATGGCGATCGGCCTGACGCTCACCTTCTGCATCCTGATGGGCGGGCCGCTGACCGGCGCCAGCCTCAACCCGGCGCGCTCCCTCGGGCCGGCGGTGGCGACCGGCGACTTCACCAACCTCTGGATCTACTTTGCCGGCCCCGCCATCGGCGGCGTGATCGCCGGCGCCCTCTACCGGGGCTTCCTGGAGGAGTAGCAATCCCTGGCAGGCTGCTGAGAAAACCGGCGCGCCGCGCCGGAGCGCCGCGGGCCGGATGCCAGGCGCGGCGGCCCGGGAGGGTGACGGAGCCCGCCTTCCGGTCTTGCGACAGGGCGGTCGTCACGCCCGGACCCGCGCCTCCAGCAGCTACGCGGAGCGGGTGATCTCGGCGCGCAGGAGGGCGGCCACCAGACCGGGCTGCTCGCGCTGGATGAAGTGGCCGGCGCCCGGGGCGTCGACGAAGCGGACGCCGGCGGCGAAATTCCGCGCCGTGGCGCGGGTGGCGGCGGGCGGAGTGACCGCATCGGCCGTCCCGATCACCATCGTCGCCGCGACGGGGAGCGGCGGAGCGCCGTCGAGCGCCGCCTGCTGCCGGGCGTAGACCGGGCTGCCCGCGGCGTTCCCCCAACGGTGGCGGTAATAGTGCACCACGGTGTCGACGAACTGATCGTTGTCGAAGGAAGCGGCCGTCGCGGCGAAGTCCGCCTCCGCGAACCGCCACTGCGGCGACCACACCCGCCACAGCCGGCGGCAGAACGCCCGGCGGTCTTCGCGCAGCGCGTCGATTCCCTGCGGAGTGTGGAGATACCACTGGTACCAGAATGCCTGCGCCTGGGCGAGGCGCTCCTCCGGCGCTGCATCGCCGGCCCCGTAGGGGCTCGCCAGCAGCATCAGGGCATGCAGGCGATGCGGCGCGAGAAGCGCCACGGCTGCCGCCGCGCGGCTCCCCCAGTCGTGGCCGGCGAGCACGAAGCGCTCGATCCCCAGCGCATCCGACAGATCGAGCACGTCCTGCCCCAGCGCCGCCCCCTGCCCGGAGGCCGCGTCGGCCGTGACCACCCGGGTCGCCCCATAGCCCCGCAGATAGGGAACCAGGATCCGCACCGGCAGATCGGCCAACGCCGCGACCACCCCATCCCAGCCGCGCGGCGAGTCCGGAAAGCCATGCAGGAGAACGACCGGCGGCGAGCCGCCGGCGCTTCCGGCGCTTCCGGCGCCATGCTCCTCGTAGGCGATCTCCACCTGCTTGGTCCGCACCGTCTTCGGATCCTGCCGCACGCGTTCCCTCCCGGCGTCAGTCCGGACAGAGAGGACAGCAGCCGATCGCGACGACCTGCATCCGGCGCGACATGACGCTGCGCGAAGCCCTTGGTTCAACCATGGCGTTTCACTCCGCCGAGTTGTGGCTGCCCCGCCTTTGCTAACTTATCATCTCCCACCTGGCGCCCCGCGGGCTGCCGCTCAGCGCCTGCGCAGCGCCACCGCCGAGAGGACCGTCGCGCCGAGCGCAAGGCGGGCCACCTCACCTCCGGTACTGCTCGTCGCTCACCTGCTCCAGCCAGTCGACGACCTTGCCGTCGAGCCTCTCCTGCAGGGCGATGTGGGTCATCGCCGTGGTCGGGGCGGCGCCGTGCCAGTGCTTCTCGCCGGGCGCGAACCAGACCACGTCGCCGGGCCGGATCTCCTCGACCGGCCCGCCTTCGCGCTGGGCCCAGCCGCAGCCGGCGGTGACGATGAGGGTCTGGCCGAGCGGATGCGTGTGCCAGGCGGTCCGCGCGCCCGGCTCGAAGGTCACGCTGGCGCCCTGAACCAGCGCCGGATGGGGCGCCTGGAAGAGCGGATCGATGCGCACGACGCCGGTGAACCATTCGGACGGTCCGCGCCCCGAGGGCTGCGAGCCAACTCTGGTGATCTCCATTCGCGTGCTCCTTCCTGCTGCGGCCTGAGAGAGGCCATGTCGATGGCGAAGCGGTGCTTCACATCGGACCTGAGCAGCCGCTCGTAGGGCCTCGTTGACCTTCTTGATGGGAATGACCTCGACGGCGGCGGTGATGCCGTGCGCGGCGCAGCAGCTTGCGGCAGGGCACAGGCTCGAGTCGCCGAGTCTGGACCTTCTCCTGTACGCACTTCTTCAATCTAAGCCTGTCGGCCGCGGAGAGCGTCTCGCTCCCGCGTCAGCCAGGATCTTACCGTAGCTCTTGGCGCGGGCTCGACAGCACCCCACGATCATCAGGAAGTGGCCCGCGGCGCCGACCAGGATGAGCAGCGGGGAGCGGCGGCGCTTCGCTCCCCGGCGGCCGGGCCGCCGCCCGCGCACTGGCTCCATGGTGGAGCTGCAGCTCCCGCGACCGGCTCCGCCACGGAGCCACCTCGCTTCATCCCGCCCCTCCGGCGAGCGGGCGCGAACGGCTTAAATCCTTTGCCATGTGGTCTTTGACGCCCCTCGCCCGGTGCCGCGCGCAGTGGCAGCGATAGTGCAACCTCGCCTCGGCAGGAATCGGAGTCACACCTGAAAGCCGACCCGGTCGGCTCAACGAAAGGAGACCATGTATGCTGAGAAGGAAAGGCTTCTTGCCGGCGCTAGCGCTGTTCTCCGCCACTTTCATCGCGGCCAGCGCCGCCAACGCCGCCAACGCCAACTTTCAGGGCAACTGTACGAGCAGCTCGGGCTCGCCCACCTCGTGCGAGTTCAGCCCGAACAAGGCTCCCGCCGGCGAGCCTTTCACCGGTTGCAACGGCGCCGGCGTTTCGTACTACTACTGGACCTTCGGCGACGGCAACTTCTATCTCACCTATCCGACGGTCGATTCCGGCAGGGCGAACCACACCTATCCGGCGGGATCGCTGGCGGTGACCGTGCAGCTCCAGGTGGGCTGCGACAACGGCGTGGTCGTCTCCAACAGCCACTGCCTGAGCTCGACTCCCACCACCGGTTGCATCATCGTCAACGGGGGCTGGTCTCCCTACTAGGGGCTGCAGGGCCGGCGGCCGCCTCATCCCCGGGGGCGGCCAGCAACGATGGGAGGCGACGGACCGCGGCGGCCGCCGGGAGCGGCTACTCCCTCATCCCGAGGCGCCGCATCTTCCGCGCCAGGGCATTTCTGGAGATCCCGAGCTGGACGGCAGCCTTCCGCTGGCTGCCGCCGGCCTTCTCCAGCGCCTGCCCGAGGAGCCGTCGCTCGAGATCCTCGACATGGCGCTCGAGCCGGAGCGAGCTCTCCGGCTGCTGACCGCTGTCGACCGCCGCCGGAGGGGCGGCGGCGAGGCGGGCGGGAAGCATCGTCGAGTCGATGGCCAGACCGTCGGGACACGCCTGAACGAGCCGGTGAACCTCATGCACGAGCTGCCGGACGTTGCCGGGCCACTCATGGGCGACGAGGGCGTCCAGGGCCTTGACGGTCAATCCACGGATGCTCCTGCCCGAGGCCTTCGCCGCGGCACGCAGGAAGCTCTCGATCAGGGCGGCGATATCTTCACGGCGCTCGCGCAGGGGCGGCACGAGCAGCACCGCTCCGGCCACGCGGTAGTAGAGGTCGCTCCGGAACCGCCCGGCCTCCACCGCCGCCAGGAGGTCGCGGTTGGTGGCCGCCACGATCCGCACGTCGACCGCGACCGGCCGGCCGCCCACCGGTTGGATCTCCTTTTCCTGGACGGCGCGCAGCAGCTTGGCCTGGAGCAGCGGCGGCATGTCGGCGAGCTCGTCGAGCAGCAGGGTTCCGCCGCGCGCTCGGGCAAGCAGGCCCTCTCGGGTCCGCACGCCGGTCGCCGCTCCCTCCGCAACACCGAACATCTCCGCCTCCAGGAGATCGGTCGGGATGGCGGCGCAGTTCACGGCCAGGAAGGGACCGCGCGCGCGTTCCGAGGAGAGGTGGAGGATCCTCGCCACGTGCTCCTTCCCCACTCCGGTCTCGCCGGTGATGAGAACCGGCAGATCGCCGCGGCAGAGCGTGCGGACCTCGTCATAGAGGCGCTCCATGACCTGCGAGGCGCCGACCACGAAGCCGGAGGGAAACCGCAGGGCAGGGCGATGGCGTCCGGCGCCGGCGGCTGGGGCCGGCTCCCGGCCGGGGAGCCAGGCGAGGAGACGGAGCGCGACGCGGACGAGCTTCTCGCTCTGGTCCCCGGCGGGCAGGCTGAAAACCACCAGACACAGGGGGATGGCACCCGGCCGTCCAAGCACCGCGTAGGCGAGGGGCGGTGCGGTCGAGGCGCCGCTGCGGCAGCAGACGTTGGAGCTCTGCGTCATCTCCTCCGTCAGGAGCCGCAGGGACCGGTGTTCCGTCAGGTCCTCGACCAGGCCCCGGCTCGCCACGACCAGCGGCTCCCGGCCGCCGGGCCACTCGAGCAGGCAGGCGCCGCCGGCGTGCAGCTCGCGCATCAGAGCGTCCAGGATCTCGGGCACCTCGGGCTCACCGGGCGCGACGAGCCGGTCGAGAAAACGCTCGATCTCTTCGACGCTGGGAGCGAGCCAGGCCGTCGCGCCGTGCAGCCGATCGGTCTCCTTGTCGTCCGGCGGCTCGCGATGCCCCTCGCCGCGCTCTGGCCCAGCGTCGGACGGGATCTCGAATGCGAGCCGGGCATCGCCGGGATCGATCTCTTGCAGCTCCAGCGCGACGGAACCGAAGCGGAGCGCGTCCCCCGGGCCGACGCGCGCGCGTTCGATCCGTTCTCCGTTGACGAAGCTCCCATTGGTGCTTGCGAGGTCGGTGAGCTCGACCCCCTCTCTGTCCACACACAACCGCGCGTGCCGCCGCGAGACTCCCTGGGCGCGGACGACGAGGTCATTGACCTCCGAGCGCCCCAGCGTGCTCTCACCCGCCGCCAGGAGCCAGGTGCGCTCGCGCACCTCACCCCGGCAGCGCAGACAGTAGAGGATCCTCGCTTGCTTCCCGCTCAAGACAGCACGTCCCGATAAAGAGCATCACCAATAATATGATATCGCAACGACAGTGAAGCCCTGATCGATCCTCACGTCTTCCGAGACTCGTCCAGGCGGTCACCAGCCGCCGATCGCCAGGCCGGGCCGCCACGCGGCTCGCCCTGGCGCTTCCTGCAGCCAGGGGCGCGGGCGAACGCAGGCGCCGACCCGCGCCCTGAATAAATCGCCCGGCTCCGCCGTCAGGACAGCAGCAGCTCGAGGTCTTCGCGGGTGAGGCGCCGCAGCAGGCTGTCGTCGGCGGTGACGATGGCGTCGGCCAGCTGGCGCTTGCCCTGCTGCAGGGCGAGGATCTTCTCTTCCACCGTGTCCTTGGCGACGATCCGGTAGGCGAAGACCTGGCGGGACTGGCCGATGCGGTGGGCGCGGTCGATGGCCTGCGCCTCGACGGCGGGGTTCCACCACGGATCCAGCAGGAAGACGTACTCCGCCGCCGTGAGATTGAGGCCGAGACCGCCGGCCTTGAGGCTGATCAGGAAGACCCTGCACGCGGGGTCGTCCTGAAAGCGCCTGACCTTGTCGGCGCGGTCGCGGGTCCGGCCGTCGAGATAGGCGTGGGAGATCCGCTCCGCGTCGAGCCGCCGGCGCAGGAGCGCGAGCAGGCTGGTGAACTGCGAGAAGACCAGCGCCTTGTGGCCCTCCTCGGTCACCTCCGCCAGCTGCGGCAGCAGGACCTCGAACTTGGCGCATTCCTCGTCGCCGCGTTCCGGGTCGAGCAGCCCCGGATGGCAGGCGGCCTGGCGCAGGCGCAGGAGGGCCTCGAGCACCAGGATCTTGACCCTGCCGAGGCCCTGCTCGCGGACGCGCGCCCCCAGCGCCGAGCGGTAATGGTCGCGCAGCTCCTCGTACAGCCGCCGCTGGCGGGCCGGGAGCGTGCAGAAGATGGTCTGCTCGCTCTTGGGCGGCAGCTCCCGGGCGACCTGCCCCTTGGTGCGGCGGAGGATGAAGGGGCGCAGCGCGCGGGAGAGCTGCGCCCGGGTCTCCGCGGGCGGGTCGCGCAGGCTGGCGCCGGTGGACTGCAGGACCGACGAGGCGCCGGTGATGCCCGGGTTCAGGAACTCGAGCAGGCTCCACAGGTCGCCGAGATGGTTCTCGATCGGCGTGCCGGTGAGCGCCAGCCGGTGGCTGCCCTTGAGCAGGCGGGCCGCCTTGGCGGACTCGGAGTCGGGGTTCTTGATCGCCTGCGCCTCGTCGAGGACCAGGTAGTCGAACTCGATCCGGCGCAGGGTGGCGATGTCGCGCCGCAGCGTGCCGTAGGTGGTCAGGACGAGATCGCTGCCGGCGAAGTCCCGGGCCTGCCGGTCGCGGTCGGCGCCGGTGTGATTGCACACCCGGAGCCGCGGGGTGAACCGGGAAGCCTCTTCCATCCAGTTGAAGATCAGCGACCGGGGCACGACCGCGAGCGACGGACCGAGCCCCTCGCGGCGGCGCAGGGTCCGCCGCGCTTCGAGCAGCGCCAGCACCTGGACGGTCTTGCCCAACCCCATGTCGTCCGCCAGGCATCCGCCGAACCCCATGTCGCGCAGGAAGTGCAGCCACCCCAGCCCGGCCTTCTGATAGTTGCGCAGCTCGCCCTGGAAGCCGCCGGGCGCCGCCGCCGCCGCGATGCCGGCAAACCGCTCCAGCCGCTGCCGCGCCTGGGAGAAGACCTCGTCGCAGGTGGCGGCGGGCTCCTCCGCGAGCAGCGCATCGAGCAGGCCGACCTGGGCGGGGCGGAACCTGAGGTGGTCGCCGGCGGGCTGGCCGAACGCGGCGAGCGGCGCGATCCGCCGCAGCCAGTCCTCGGGCAGCATCCCCGAGCTGCCGTCGCCCAGGCGGATCGAGTCGTCGCCCCGCCCGAGCGCGGCGAGGATCTGCGGCATCGGCACGGCCTCGCCGTCGAACTCGACGCTGCCGTGGAGCTCGAACCAATCCAGGTGAGAGCTGACCTGCAGGCGCAGGCGGCCGGGCGCGCGCAGCCGGCGGCCCTTGGCCTCCATCGTCCAGCCCTCGGCGAGCAGCGTCCGCACCAGCTCCGCCACCTGGCGCCGCTGCACCTGGAGGGTGATGCCCCGCCGCGGGTCCACGCCGCGCGGCTGGCGCAGGCCCAGCTCGCGCAGGCGCTCGAGGGCGCCGGCCTCCGCGGCCAGGTCACGCACCGCGAGCGTCCGCGTGGCGCGCTCGTAGAGCAAGCGCCCGGGGGCCCCGGCCGCCACCTCGCGCGCGCCGTAGCGGAACGACGGCGCCGCCGGGTGCCACTGGGCCGGCTCGGCGCCGGGGTCGAGCAGCAGCAGACGCGGCCGCGGGGCCGCGGTCACCTCCTGGCAGCGCAGCTCCTCGGGCAGCTCGACCGGCGGCGTGTCGGGGTGGGCAAAGAGCGCCTCGACCAGCTCCTCGGCGTCGGCGGCCGGCACGTGCAGACGACCCTCGCGGCGCAGCACGCTGACCCAGGCGAAGCTGCCGCCATGCTCGAAGCGGGCGATCCGCTCGACGGTGAAGAGGAAGCCGGCGCGCAGCAGGATCACCGGCCGGTCGAGCGGCATCCGCTCGGCGCCGCGGCGCAGGCTGCCCTCGACCGCGTAGCCGCCGGCGCGCCGGTGGACCTCGAGCCAGAGCCGCCAGGGGCCGGCGCCGTCCCAGGCGAGCGGCGGCGCCTCCAGCTGCCGCAGGTCGTCCTTGAGGTGCGCCCGGCCGCTCTCCGCGAGCAGCGGCAGCAGCAGCGGCAGCAGCGCCTCCGGCAGCTCGCTCGCGGCCGGCACCAGCTCGGAGCCGCGCCACCCGTACCAGCCCCTTGCCATCGGCAGGGACTGCCGGCCACCGGCGAGCAGCGCCAGGATCTGCCGGTCGACGGCAAGCGGCACGCGCCTGGTGATGTGCTCACGGTCGAGCTTCAGGGCGCGGAACGCTCCCCAGCTGCCGTTCGCCCGGCGGCTGCGTTCCTGCAGCTCGAGGACCACCGCTCCGGTCCGGGCCGCCGACCGCAGATCGATCAGATAGCGGAGGTCGTCGATCGGCGCCGGCGCGGGCGGCGGCTCGGCGCCGATCCTGGCCAGGTGATCGCGCCAGCCGGGTGCCCGGTACCGCTCCCTCTCGGGCCGGCCCCGCGGCGGCGCCGCGGGCGGCGGCTGCTGCCGCCGCGCGCCCGCG
>JASLEW010000352.1 GCA_030150965.1 Thermoanaerobaculia bacterium
CCAGGTAGGCCACGATCTGGCGGCGCTGCGCGGGGGGCAGCCGGGTCCAGCCGGGCATGCCGCGCCGCACCCGGCCGTCGGTCAGCACCTCGAAAAGCTCCGCGGAGGTGGACTGGCGGACGCGGGCCGAGTCCAGGTCCGGGCCACGGCGGGTGCCGTGCGCGTCGTCGCCGTGGCACTGCGCGCAATGCCGCAGGAAGAGCTTGCGGCCGGCGGCTCTCCACTCGTCCGGGAGCATCCCCTCGGGGGCTGCTCCGCCCGTTGCCGCCGGCTCCCCGGGCGCCGCGGCTCCCCCCCCGGACGCGGGCGCCCTGGAGACCGCCCGGGCGAGGGCGGAGACCGGCAGCCCGGCCGTGGACGACGGCGGCCGGCCGGCACCGGCAGCCCGGGGAACCGCTCCCGGCGCCCCCCCGAGGGGATGGAGGGCGCCGAGGCCGCAGAGCAGCAGCGGCAGGAGCTGCCGCGCGGCGGCGCTCATCGCCCGCCTCCGGCAGGGCCATGGAGCAGGCGGTCGGTGAGGCCGGCAAGCTCGTGGGAGACGCCGAAGCGCAGGAGGAAGCGGTGGCTGTCGCCGTTCAGCCCGAAGGTCGGCGACAGCTTGAGGGTGGTGCCGCCGGGCAGGCTCCAGGCGACGAGCGGCGCCAGGTAGTGGGAGGTGTCCCGGAGGCCGAAGCCCTGGGCGTCCCCCAGGCCGCCGTACATCTCGATCCCCAGGGCGAAGTCCTCGCCGCACCAGGTGCACGGCCCAGGCCGGGCGGCGAGCGCCAGCGGCCGGCTGACGGCGATGGCATAGCCGAGCTCCCAGGGGGGCCCGGCCAGGTCCTTCTCGGCGATGAGGTTCTCGGCGATGTTCCAGCCGCCGGGGTGGCTGGCCAGGATCAGCTTGGTCTCCAGCTCGTGCTGGTGGCCGGCGCCGGCCAGGCGGTTGGGCACGGCATGGTCCGACTCCACGTCGTGGCCGACCACCTCCAGCAGCGTCTTGTCGGCGCCCGAGGTGTCCTCGTACTCGACGTAGAGGACCGGGTTCAGCCAATGGTCGTGCGCGAGCAGCCGCACCCGGTTCTCCCAGCGCCAGCCGGTCGCGACCGCGCTGTCGCCGCGGGTCGTCTGGCCGTCCAGGTAGAGCTCGCTGGTCCACCAGGCCTTGACGCCCAGCTCGAGCTCGAGCGGCGCGGCGAGGAAGCTGCCGCCGCCGCGCTGCGTGCCGTAGACCGGCTTGAGCTCCAGCTCCAGGTTGCCGGGCTCCTCCATCTGGTCGTCGTAGGTGATGAGGTAGGGGGTCTCCTGCGCTCGCGCCGCGCGCTCCATCCAGGCGCCCAGGCCGAGGACGGCCAGGAGACAGGCCAGGACGGACCGCGCCGCACCTCTGCCAAGAAGGTCCAAGGGATTCTCCTCCCCTTCCACCGGCGCCGGCCGCCCACGCGGACCGCGTGGTCTATACTGCGGATGCAGAAAGGCCATGCGCCGGCTTCGGCTGCGCTGAGCCGATCTGAATCGAAGCGGTGGTTCGGCGGTCTTCCCCAAGTCGCGACCGAGCCGCCGCTTCAGCTTTTTGGCGGGAGCCTCACGGCACGTCCGCAAGCCGCTCCCGCGCCAGCACCCTGATCCGATGCTTATTGAGACGAAATCTCAATAAAGGCAAAGTAATCCTGGACTGTTCTGGTCCTGATTGTCAAGACCAGTGGTGCGGCAGCCGGGGAGATGTCGGAGGGCACGGCGGCCCGCCGCTCGCTCCCTGGCGCGCGGCGGGCGGGGACGGCAGGAGGGGCCTAGATGGCCCGGGCCTCGAAGCGGCCGTTGGCGATCAGCTCGGCGCGCACCAGGTAATCGACCACGTTCTGGAGCAGCGCGGCGGTCGCCACCTGGCGGTCGAGAGCGCTGCGCAGCAGGCCCAGCGCCTTCTCCGCTTCCGCGGGAACGCCCAGCGCGAGCAGCTGCTCGGCGCTCTCGCTGGCCAGCAGACGGGCCTCGGCCAGCTTGCCCTGGCGCATCCAGACGGCGGCCAGCTCCAGCGCCACCAGGACGACGACCGGCTCGCCCGCGAGATCCTGGCGCGCCTCGGCCAGGTCCCGCTCCGCACGCTCCAGCTCGCCCAGGCCGGCGTTGATGTGGCCGGCCAGCCAGACCAGCTTGGCCTGGTTGATCTTGCCCATCTCGCCCACCTCGACCATCCAGCGCCGGTGCTGCCAGAGGGAGGCCCGCGCCTGGCGCAGCTGGCCGGCGTCGGCCAGGAACCAGATGCGGTTGACCATGGCGACGCTCACCAGCTGGGGCTCCTGCGTGTTGTCGATCAGCTCCAGAGCGGCGTCGAGCAGCTGCACCGCGCCCTCGGGATCGCCGCCGAAGCCGGTGTAGAAGGCCTGGCTGATGAGGGCCTTGCCGGCGCCCCGCAGGTCGCCCAGCTCGCGGTAGGCGTTGTGGACCTCGGTCAGCAGCGCCAGCGCCTCGGGGATCTCCCGCCGGGCGGCCAGGAGCGAGGCCGAGATGTCGATCAGGCGGGCATGCAGACGCGGATCGCGGCTGCCCGCGTTCCAATGCTCGAAGGCGCGCAGCCGGGCCTCCTCCGCCTGCTCCAGCCGGTGCGCGGCACGCAGGGCGTTGCTGTGCTCTCCCCAGGCGCGGGCCTGGAAATCGGCGACCTGCAGGGGGCCGTAGCCGTCCTGGCCCAGGCGGGCCGCCAGGCGGCAGGCGTGACGGGTCAGCTGCACCATCTCGGCCACGCTCTCGAAGCGCACCTCCCACGCCCGTTCGAGCAGGGCGTCGTAGGCGGCGAAGCGCACCCCCCAGCCCTCCTCGCGGCGGGCCGCCGCCAATCCGCCGCGGGCCAGCGCCTCCTTGATGCGGCGGGTGGAATCCTTGGTGGTGAGCGCCCGCGCGCCGTGCATGGCGATGCCCGCGATGGCGCGGTCGATCGCCTGGTCGTAGTCCCCCTCGCTCGCCGGCACCGACCCCACCTTGCCGACAGGCCACGAGCGGGCCTCGGGCCCCAGCCGCGCCAGGCAGACGGAGCACTTGCGCAGCAGGTGACTGATCACTGGCTTGGCGGCGGCGGGTTCAAGCTCCCCGCGCAAGAAACGCTGCAGTTCAACCTCCGATGGGTGATCGCTCACGCCAGCCCCTCCCAAAGTAGTACTTCCATACCTGAACATTCTCTCACAGACCAGGCTGCAATCCAACCCTCTCCAGGAGCCGTCCGCCGCTCACCGCCCTCCTCGCCAGCCGCCGGGCGAACCCATGCCATCCAACGAAGCTCCACCGCACCATCACCTGCACCGCCTGCACCACTGCCCGCGGAGCGCCCGAGAATGCCGAGAATGCCACTCCAGCCGGCCGGGGCCACCCGGGTGGACCCACCCCGGGCCCCGCCCCACCGCCCCCGACGTCTCCGGCAGGGGTACTCCTCAGACGCCAGGCCCGCTACCGGCTAGTTCCCTCCGGCCCGCAGGCCACCGTTGGGGTCGATGCCCGGGAACAGGTCGCCGCCCGAGGACCCACCCTGACCGCTGGGCGAGGTTCCGTCCGCCGCGGTGGTGGTGCTGCCGGCGGCGGCCGCCTTGGCGTGAGCGCCGCTGCTGCCGAAGCCGAGCAGCTGCAGCAGGTTCCCGATACCCATCTGCAGCTGCTCCCACAGCGAGGCCGGCGCCCCCTGCGCCACCGCGGAATGCACCGGCCGGGCCTGACCGACCGCCGCGACCGCCGCGTTCCCCCAACGTGCCGCCGACGCCAAGACCAGAAAGACCAACGCGATCCGCCCGAACCGAATCCAACCAGAGCACCTCATCGCCCGTCTCCTTTCCGAACCCCGAAGCACGGACTACTTTAGCACATAAGTAGGCTGAATGCTAGTGGCCTTCAGCCCTTCTCCGCCACCATCGGCCCAGCGCGATGCCGCTCCAGACGATCTCGACACAACCGAACGGCCACGCTCCCTGCAGCAGGGCGTAAGCCGCGGCCAGCAGGCAGGCCACGGCAAAGCCGAGCACGAAGACCGCGCCGCGCTCTTCCAGGGCGTAAAAGACCAGCATCAGGGTCACCGCCGCAAAGCCGAAGAGCGTCAGGGCCACCTGGGGGGATCCTACAACCTTCCGCGCTCCAGGGATACCTTCCGGAGCCCTCGACGCCGGCGCCGTTGGCTCCCTCGGCGGCAGGCGGGTCCGGCGGGGCCCTTCCTGGACGATGCGCCCGTTCAGCGGCCCGCGGGCGCCGGGTTGGGGCGGGCGCGGCTGGTGCGGGGCACGTAGAGCAGGGCGTCGAAGCGCCGGGCGACCACCGCCGGCAGCGTCATGTCCGCCTCGGACACGAAGAAGGCGCCGGTCTCGCGCATCGGGTGCGGCGCGAGGAGCCAGCGGGCGACCGGGCCGCCCTCGGGACGCGCCCGCAGATCGACCAGCGCCGGCGCCGGCCCGGCGCGGTCGAAGGCCGCGGCCAGGCTGCCCACCGGGCTCGGGCCGAGGCTGAAGGCCGCCAGCCGCCGGGCGCCGGTGCCGCCCTCGGGCCGTCCCATGGCCTGGAACTCTCCCTGGCCGAAGGCCATGCCGATGGCCAGGTAGGCGGCGCCGTGCTCCCGCCCCAGGTGCTCGCCCATGGGGGTGAAGACGGTCCCGGAGGCGTGATTGACGTGGTTGTTGTGCGCCCAGATCACCATCCGCGCCCCGGCCGGCTGGCGGGTCAGGAGCCAGTCGACGTTGGCGGCCATGGCCCGGTCGCGGAAATCCGGCGGCGCGCCGGCCGCCATCTCGGCGGACTGCACGAGGATCGCCGCGTGGTGGCGGGCCAGCTCCCAGTCCCCGGC
>JASLEW010000405.1 GCA_030150965.1 Thermoanaerobaculia bacterium
GCCGAGGCCAGCGTGCTGCCGACCCGGCTCACCAACCTCTCCGGGATCTCGTGGGACGGGCACCGTCTCTGGCTCACCGTGGACGGCGCCGCCCGGCTCTACCGGGTGCATCCGGCCACGGGAGCGATCGAGGCCGAGATCGCGCTGCCCGCTCGCGACACCGGCGGCAGCTCGTGGGATGGCCGGCGCCTCTGGCAGCTGGCCTACAACGACCACAAGGTCTACCGCCTCGAGCTGCCGAGCGGGCGGGTCGAGGCGGCCATCCCCTCGCCCGGGCGGGGCCGCTGCAGCGGCATGGCCTTCGACGGCCGCTATCTCTGGCTCGCCAACTTCGACGACCGGCGGATCTACCAGATCGATCAGCAGCGGGGAGGTCAGATCCTGCGCTCCTTGCAGGGCGACTTCGAGACCTCCGGCCTGGCATGGGACGGCCGGTACCTGTGGAACGGAGTCATGGTGGGAGCGGTGGCGGACCACGACGCCCCGGCGCCGCCGACCGGCTTCGTCCAGCAGCGCGACGTGGCGAGTGGAAGCGTGCTGCGGGTCTTCCCTGTCCAGGGGGTCGGCCCGGGGGCCTCGGACTGGCTGCCCGGCGCGCCTCGCTCGCGCCGCTTCTGGTGGTACGACCATTTCCACGGCAAGGTGGTCCGCCTGGATCTCACGGGCGAGGCGGACCGGCTCCGCTCCCCTCTGCTCGGCCTCCTGCTGCTCAACGCCACGGCGGCCGGAGTCTCTCTCTGGCCGCGCGGCAGGGAGCGCCGATGAGCCTCCTCGCCCATGCCCGGCGCGCGGCCGAGGTCGCCGCCCTCTGCCTGCTCCATGGCCTGACCCTCGGGCTGCGGGCCGGCCGCCGCCTCCTCACCCGCCGCGGCCCCCTGCCGCCGGAGCTCCTGGGGCGGAGCCTGGCGGCCCTCTGCGAGGCGCTCGGCCCCACCTTCATCAAGCTCGGCCAGGTGCTGAGCGCGCGTCCGGACCTCGTCTCGCCGCTCGTCGCCGCGCCGCTCGCGCGCCTCCAGGCCGGTGTCGCGCCCTTCGCCGCGGCCCGCATCCCCGGGCTGCTCCGCGACGCTTTCGGCCGCCCGCTGGAGGAGATCTTCGATGAGTTCGACCTCGCGCCGGTGGCGAGCGCGAGCATCGCGCAGGTCCACCGCGCGCGCCTCAAGGATGGACGAGCGGTGGCGGTCAAGATCCGCCGGCCGGGGCTGGAGCGGCGGGTCGACAGCGACCTGGCGCTCCTGCGCGGGGCGGCGCAGGTCTGCTCGCGGCTGCCCGGCCTGGCCGCGGTGCCGCTCGCCGAGCTCGTCGACGAGCTCGGCGAGCCGGTCCGCCAGCAGCTCGACCTCGCCCGCGAGGCGGAGAACGCCCGGCGTTTCCGCCGCAACTTCGCCGGCGTCGACTACGTGCGGTTTCCCGCCCCGGTCGACGAGCTGTGCACCGGCTCGGTGCTGGTGATGGAGTTCCTGCACCGGCTGGAGAAGGTGAGCGCTCATTCCCTGAGCGAGAGCGAGCGGCGGCGCGCGGCGGCCACCGGCCTGCGCGCGCTCTACAAGATGATCTTCACCGACGGCTTCGTGCATGCCGACATGCATCCGGGCAACGTCTTCCTGCGTCCCCGCGGCGAGCTCGTCCTGCTCGACCTGGGCCTCGTCGCGCAGCTCTCCGCCGCCGACCACCGCGCCTTCGTCGATTTCTTCTTCGGCCTGGTGACCAACAACGGCCGCGAGTGCGCTCGCATCATCTACGAGACCGCCACCCACCGCGCCCCCCGCTGCGACCGCGCGGCGTTCGACAGCGCGATGGTCGAGCTGATCGACCGCTACTCGGCGCTGCGCGCCGGCGAGTTTGAGGTCACCCGCTTCGTCTACCAGCTGATGGCGACCCAGCGCCGCTTCGGCCTGCGGGGATCGACCAGGTTCATCATGGCGATCCTCTCGCTGGTGGTCTTCGAAGGCATCTGCAAGCAGCTCGATCCCGATTGCGACTTCCAGTCCGAGGCTCTCGGCTTTCTGGTGATGGCCAGGTTCCGTCAGCCGGCGGCGTAGGGCGCGCGGCGGGCCGGAGCCCCGGCCGCGCCGCGGGGCCCCGGCGCGCGCTCACCGCCTCACGGCACGGCGGTGAGCAGCACCACCAGCGCCGCGTCGCCGCTGCTGCCGAGCTTCGACGTGCCCACCACCACCGTCTCGCCGACGTGCATGCCGAAGGTGGTCTTGATGAGGTCCTCGAAGGAGCGCGGCAGCTCCTCCAGCGGCACCTTGGACGGCACCCCGGCGCTGTCGTGCACGCCGATCGGCGTGCCGGCGCGGATCACGAAGTGATTGACCAGCAGCTCGTGCGCCGCCGGATCGCCCATGCGGGTGTACTCCAGCTCGGCGTTGTAGGGCGTGCCGTGGTCGCCGACCAGGTGCGCCTCGGCGTGCCCGGTGGTGCGCAGCCAGGCGATGTCGAGCACGCGGTAGGTCTGGTAGGGGAAGAAATCCCTCATGTCCTGGAGCGCCTTGAGCGCCGCCTTCGGCAGGTCCGCCTCGCCTCCAGAAGCGGCCCTGCCGGCGGCCAGCAGCGTGAGCTGGAAGCTCTGCGTGTAGGGCGCGTCGGCGCGCACGATGGCGCGCGCCATCTTCTCGTGCGTGGCGGCGTCGGTGTCCAGCTCCAGCTCGCCGGCCACCCACCGCACCTCGCACACCCGGCCGGCGCACTGGTCCCAGGCCAGCTGCTCGGCGGCGTGCATGTCGAGGAAATGGAAACGGTAATGCGCCTGGTAGTGGCCTGCCCTGCCGGCGGCCGGTGCGCCCGGCGCGGCATCGCCGGCCGCCAGCGCCACG
>JASLEW010000451.1 GCA_030150965.1 Thermoanaerobaculia bacterium
GCACCGACCAGCGCGGGTCGGTGCTGCAGACCGCGGCGGCGCCGGGCGAGACGGTGCTCGCCGGCGTCTCCACCGACAACCGCTTCTTCGCCGTCCGCGCCGTCGGCCGCAACGGCGCCCGCTCCCGCCCGGTGGCCGCCGTGCTCAAGCCGCCGCCGCCGAAGAAATAGGCGTGGCAGGGGCCACCACGCGCACAGCCCCGGCGAGCCGTCCCGCGGCCGGACACGGCCGGACCTCGAGCGCCGATGGCGCCTCCGCCTGCTCCCAGGGCGGCCCCGGCGACCCCCGGCGCCAGGCGGGCCAGGCGGCCCCCCCGGCGCCGAACCGGCGAGGGGTCTGCTAAGATATCCGGACTGCACCAAACCGCGGGGGGTACCGGGTCACGGACCGCCGGTCCGCGGGCAACGACAGGAGAGTGGTGGATGGCAAGTAATCAAGCATCGATGGCCCGGCGGCAACGCGAACGTGCGCGGATGCAGCAGGCGCAGGAGAAGCTGGCGAAACGGCAGGAGCGGCGCGAGCAGAAGAAGGCCCCTGGCCCCCGCGCGGACAACCCCTTCGATGACCCCACGATCGACTGGAGCGGCGCGGTGCGCGAGACGAAGCTGCCGCCGATGCCCGAAGAGCTGGTCGACCACAGCGCCCTGAACGAAGACGAATCGGCCGGCTGAGCCGCGCCGCCCTTCCCGCCGGCCGGCCGGCAGGCCGCCCCGGCCACCGGGGAGCTGCCGTTCCCCGTGGCGGCCAGCGGCTCAAGAACCGCCGCCGGCCCCCTCTCCCGCATCGCCGTCAGGCCCGCTCCAGGGTGCCACCTGGACGCTCCTGTAACGCCCGAGCGACACCTGGCCCGCCGGCTGGCCGCGCGTCTTGCCGACCTCCGCGCAGGTGGTCACGTGCACCGCCACCCGGCCGCCGCGGCGCGCCTTCGAGTAGCGCGCCGCGAGCGCCGCGGCGAAGCGCTCGGTGTCGCGCGGCAGCCGGTCGAGCCCCTGCGGGTTGCGCACCACCACGTGCGACCCCGGCTCGCCGGCGACGTGCAGCCAGAAGTCGCGCGGCGCGGCGAGCCGCAGGCTCAGCACGTCGTTGTCGGCCGCCGTCCGGCCCACCAGCACCGTCATGCCGTCCGGCGACACGAAGCGCCGCGCCACGGAGCGCCCCTGCCACAACCCGCCGTCTGGATCGGGGGGATCGGGCGGCGGCGGCGCCTTGCCACGCGCAGGGCTCATGGCGCCGCAGTATAGATAGGGTGCCATCCGCCTGCCACGCCGCCGGGCGTCGCACCGTTTCGCAAACTGCTAGGATCACCGCCGTCCGGGCGCACCGGCCGCGGCATGCGGCGGCCCCCGGCGCAGGCGCCCGGGGCGCGGCACGCGCCGCCCCCCGTGGGCACGCCCCCTGATCCCCCTGATCTCCGAAAGGAGGATGCGAAGCGATGGCGATCTCGATCGGCGACCGGATTCCGGACGTCAAGCTCAAGACCACGAGCGACCAGGGAGTCCGCGACATCTCCACCACCGAGCTCTGCCGCGGCAAGAAGGTGGTCCTGTTCGCGGTGCCGGGCGCCTACACCGGCACCTGCTCGACCCGTCACCTGCCCGGCTTCGTCGAGCTGGCGGACGACATCAAGGCGAAGGGCGTGGACGTCGTCGCCTGCACCGCGGTCAACGACATCCACGTGCTGAGCGCCTGGGCCAGGGAGCACGGCGCCGGCACCAAGCTCGTGCTGCTGGCCGACGGCAACGGCGATTTTGCCCGCGCCATGGGCCTGGAGCTCGACGCCCGCGCCTTCGGCCTGGGCATCCGCTCCCAGCGCTACGCCGCCATCATCGACGACTGCGTGGTGAAGCGGCTGGAGACCGACGTGCCGGGCGAGGTCACCGGCAGCGGCGCCCAGGCCATCCTGCACGCCCTGTAGCCCAAGACGAAACACGCCGGTCAAGCCCGGGCGCCGACTGGCGCCTGCCCGGGCCCGACCGGCGGCTGCCGGTTCCGCGCGGGGGCGGGCGCCTACTCGGCGCCGACCCCCAGGTAGGTGCGGAGCTTCTCGTCCTCGAAGCTGGACTCGGCCGAGGGCTCACGCGCCGCGAGCGAGACCAGGATGCCGACCAGGAAGGCCGCGGTCATCGACACGATGGCCGGGTTCTTGATCGGGAAGATCGCCTCCTTGTTCTTGAGCACGTCCACCCAGACCGTCGGGCTGATGATGATGAGGAAGACGGCGAGGATGGCGCCGGTCAGCATCGACGCCACCGCGCCGGCGGTGGTGAAGCGCTTCCAGACGATCGACATCAGGAGCGCCGGGAAGTTGGCGCTGCAGGCCACGGCGAACGCCAGGCCGACCATGAAGGCGACGTTCTGCTTCTCGAACAGGACGCCCAGCAGCACCGCGAAGACGCCGAAGACGAACGTCGAGACCCTCGCCACCCGCACCTGCTCCGCCTCGGTGGCCTGCCCCTTCTTGACCACGTTGACGTAGATGTCGTGCGACAGCGTCGAGGCCCCGGCCAGGGTGAGGCCGGCCACCACCGCCAGGATGGTGGCGAACGCCACCGCGGCGATGAAGCCCAGGAACGGCGTGCCGCCCAGCGCCTCGGCGAGCAGCGGCGCCGCCATGTTGCCGGCCTTGCTGCCCTTCTCGACCGTGGAGATGACGTCGCGGCCGACCAGCACCGAGGCGCCGAAGCCGACGATCGGGATGATGATGTAGAAGTAACCGATGAAGCCGGTGGCGAACAGCACCGACTTGCGCGCCGCCTTGGCATCGGGCACGGTGTAGAAGCGCATCAGGATGTGCGGCAGCCCGAGCAGCCCGAACATCAGCGCCAGGCCGAGCGAGATGGCGTCGAGCGAGTTGGTGACCAGGCCGCCCGGCTCCAGCCCCTTCTGGCCGATGTCGGCCCGCTGCGCCACGGCGGCGTAGAGGTGGGCGGGGTTCCAGCCGTACTGCGACAGCACCATCAGGGTGAGGACGGTGACGCCGCCCAGCAGCAGCACCGCCTTGACGATCTGCACCCAGGTGGTGGCGATCATGCCGCCGAACAGCACGTAGGCGAGCATCACCGCGCCGACGATCAGCTCGGCATAGAGGTACTGGATGCCGAACATCAGACGGATGAGCAGCCCGGCGCCGACCATCTGCGCGATGGTGTAGATCAGCACCGTCAGGATGCTGCCGATGGAGGAGGCGACGCGCACCGGCGTCTGGCGCAGGCGGAAGGCCACGACGTCGCCGAAGGTGTACTTGCCGAGGTTGCGCAGCGGCTCGGCGATGAGGAACATCAGGGCCGGCCAGCCCACCAGCCAGCCGGTGGCGTAGATCATGCCGTCGAAGCCCTTCATCGCCACCATGCCGGCGATGCCGAGGAACGACGCCGCGCTCATGTAGTCGCCGGAGAGCGCCAGGCCGTTCTGCAGGGCGCTGACGCTGCGGCCGGCGGCGTAGAACTCGCGGGTGGTGCGGGTGCGCTTGGCCGCCCAGTAGGTGATGGCGAGCGTCAGCGCGACGATGATGAGGAAGAAGGCGATGGCGGACGGGGTGGCGGTGCCGATGGCGGTATGCATGGCAGATCCTCCCTACCGCCTCACGTCCGCCTTGAGGCGGCTCACCTCGACGTCCTGGACGCGGTTCGCCCAGTTGACGTAGATGGCGGTGAGCACCCAGGCGGCGAGAATGACGCCGACGCCGAGCGGGATGCCGAGCGTGGTGTACTGCCCGATCTTCTGGGCCAGGAACGGCTTGTTGACGGCGATCAGCACCACGAAGCCGTAGTAGACGAGAAACAGGAGCAGCGTCAGGACGATGGTGATCCTCCACTTGCCACGGACCAGCTGCTTGAAGTCCGCGGATTCGAGCATCTCATGGGTCGACCTTGGCATGCCTCCTCCGGATGAGAGACGACGTTGAGCTACCAGATGAAGACTTGATATTGCAGCTGGTACTGGTTGCGGTCGGGAGCGCCCTGGGCCTGCAGCCGGGTGTAGGCGAGCTTGAGGTCCGACGAGTGGCCCACGAAGTACCAGCCGAGACCGCCGGTGATGCGCTTCTCATCGGCCAGGGCGGGGTTGGAGAAGTTCTCCTCGCTGTACTGGAAGAACGGCTGCGTCTTGATCGCCGACAGGTAGTAGCCGGCCTCGAGCAGGATGGTGTTCTGCTTGGGGATCGAGGGCGCGAGCGTGCCGCCGTCCCACTTGGTGTAATCGAACTGCAGGGTGAAGCCGTCGCCGTTGCCCACCGGCTGGTCCCAGAAGAAGTCGCCGGTGTAGGCCGAGTAGTCCTTCTGGCGGTCGAAGCTGCCGCCGATCTCCATGCTCTGCCGCTTGCCGAGCGAGGTGCCGTTGTAGAACAGGCCGGTCTGGGCGCCCATCACCCACAGCGACAGGCGGCCGGAGTAGCGGAAGGAGTTGACGTCCTCGACGCCGCGCACGCCCTGGAAGACGCCGAAGCGGTACTCCAGGTGGTCGCTCGCCAGGTAGCCGCGCACGTCCGCGCCGTAGTCGCGGCCGACGTTGGCCTGGATGGCCGTGGTCTCGGTGAAGCTGAACGGCCCGTAGTCGAGCGGCATCAGCTGGCCGGCCGACTGCAGGTGGTTGTAGCTCACCGGCACCAGGATCTCGCCGCCTTCGAGCTGGAACTCGTGGGCGAAGGCGTAGGTCACGACGAAGTCCTGGATGTACATCGAGGAGTTGATGTTCTTGCTCCCCGTCCCGGTGCCCTTGCCGAGGTTGGGATCGTCGGTGTCGAAGTAGACCGACAGCTTGTCGCCGAACTTGAAAAGGCCGAGAAGCCGCAGGCGGCGGAAGTAGAGGTCATCCTCGTCGTGCTTGGCCGCGTCGTCCTGCAGGGCCTGCCCCTGGATCTGCCCGAGGACGCCCAGCTTGAGCGAGGTGCTGCCATCCGCTGAGCTGAACTGAAGCTGAGCGGAAGCCGGATGGCAAACGAACGCCAGAATTGCCACCGCAAAAGTAACAATCACCAAGCCACTGCGCTTCAAGAGACCTCCCATGTCCGTTTCCTTTCTCGACAGCCTGGATGTCAGGCGGGGTTCACCAAAATGGCGGGGAGCGTGCAGGCAGGAGGCGGCGCACCTTCTGCTCGAAGGCGGCAGCCGCCGGAGATCGCCCTGCGCGGATGGAAGGTAGTTCGCACCCTCGAGTCGTCCTGCCGCTACGTTGCAACCGGTACTTGTTGCAACGTAAGGTAGTGGACTGACACAGAGCTGTCAAGAAGATGTCACATGGGGGAGGGGCCGGGGGCTGGCTGCCGGCGCCGCCCTGGGCCAGGGGCCCGCGGGGCAGGACGGTGGAGGGATGCTCAGCAGGGTCGATCGCGGCCCGCGCCATCGCCCCCCAGCGCTCTTGCGAGGCTCGTTGCCGTCATCGGATCACTCATCGATCAGCAAACCCAATAGGTCCGAGGTGGTGATGATGCCGACCGGCCGGCCCTCGCTGGTCACCAGCAGGCGGTGGACGCGGCTGTCCAACATGCGGCTGGCCACCTCGGAGACGGTGGCGTCCTCGGCGACCGAGTGGATGACCGGCGACATGATGTCGCGCACCAGGAGCTCGTCGTCGGTCAGCGGCAGCCCGGCGAGGCCGTCCTCGGTGCCGGCATCGGCGTCCGCGTCGCCCGAATCGCTTGCATCGGTCGCGTCGGTCGGGCCGTGCGCATCGCGCGCGGCGTCCGCCCCGGTTGGACCGTCGCTCGGGTGGGTCGCCGCGCCGCGCTCCACCACCGCCTCGGCGATCTCGACCACCGACACCACGCCGACCAGGCGGCCCTCGCGATCCTCGACCGGCGCGCCGGTCACCTCGTGGCCGACGAGGAAGGCCGCCAGCGCCCGCACCGTCATGTCGTCGCGGACGGCCAGCACCTGCGGGTTCATCAGGTCGGCGGCGGTGATCGGCCTCATCGATCGCGGCTCTCCGTGGCGCCATGGCGCCAGCCCTGCTGCCGCGCGCCAGGTGGCGCGCCGCCCGCCGGTTCCATGCCCTGGCAAGGTCTGCAATTGCGCATCATACGCAAACCAGCCGCCAAGTCCAGCGGGTCACAGGCGGTTGCCGGCGTCCGCCGGGCCGGCCGGCGCCGAGCCCGGGCGGTCCCGCGCCGAGGCGCCGGGAGCACGGGGAGCACGGTGCGACGACGCGCGGCGAAGCGGCCGGTCCGACGGGCATGCGGGCGCCGGGCGCGCTAGAATAGCGGGCTGATCTGCCGACCGTCTGGAGGCCCCATGCCGCGCACGCGTCCCGTCCTGCTCACCCTGCTCGCCCTGGGAGCCCTTGCCGCCGCCGTCCGGCCGGCCGCGCCGGCGACCTCGCGCACCCCCACGACCGCGCCGTGGCTCGCCGCCGGCGGCGGCGACAACGTGGACCTCGGCATCGTCACCCGCATCCGCGACGAGGGGTTCCACCGCTCGCAGGTGATGGCCACGGTGGGCTACCTCACCGACCGCATCGGCCCCCGCCTGACCGGCTCGCCCGAGCTCAAGGAGGCGAACGAGTGGACCCGCCAGCAGCTCGCCTCCTGGGGGCTCGCCAACGCCCATCTGGAAGGCTGGGAGTTCGGCCGCGGCTGGTCGTTCAGCCGCGCCGTGGTCACCATGGTGAGCCCGCGCGTCACCCCGTTGCGCGCGCTGCCCAAGGCGTGGACCCCGGGCACCCACGGCGAGGTGCGCGGCGAGGCGGTGCACGCGGTCATCGCCAGCACCGCCGACCTCGACAAGTACAAGGGGAAGCTCGCCGGCAAGGTGGTGCTGCTCGACGCCGCCTACGACGCCTCGGATGCGGCGCAGAAGGTGACGGCCCGCCGCTTCACCCCCGAGGCCCTGGACGAGCTGGAGCAGTTCAGGGTGAGCGCCGGCACGCCGCCGGCCGACCGCCAGACCCGCCGCGAGCGCTTCCAGCTGCGCAACACGGTGCGCAAGTTCCTGGTGGAGGAGAAGGCCCTGGCCTCGGTCGAGGTGAGCGCCGTCCCCTGGGGCATCATCCGCGTGCAGGGGGGCGGCCCCTACAAGGAGGGCGACCCGCCCGCGGTCACCAGCCTGGTGATGGCGGCCGAGCCCTACAACCGGCTGGTGCGGCTGCTCGACGCCGACCAGAAGGTGGAGCTGGCGATCGACGTCGACGCGCGCTACTACGACGGCGACCGCATGGCCTACAACACCGTCGCCGAGATCCCCGGCAGCGACCCGCGCGGCGAGGTGGTGATGGTCGGCGCGCACCTGGATTCCTGGCACGCGCCGACCATCACCACCTCGCCGCGCGGATCGCTGCCGGGGATCTCGGCGACGGTGTTGTAGGCCATGCGGTCGCCGTCGTAGTAGCGCGCGTCGACGTCGATCGCCAGCTCCACCTTCTGGT
>JASLEW010000457.1 GCA_030150965.1 Thermoanaerobaculia bacterium
CCGGCACCGCCGGCAGTGCCGGCGCCGCCGAGGCCAGGGGCTGCACCGGCCCGCCCCCCGCCCGCGGCGCGCGCCACGCGCACCACCACCCTGCCGCCGCCAGCGCTGGCGCGCAGGGCGTTCTCGATCAGGTTGCGCACCGCCCGCGACAGCAGCTTGGCGTCGAAGCGGGCGGCGATCGGGCCGTCCGGCAGCTCCAGGTCGACGGCGATGCCGCGCGGCGGCGCGGCGCGGTAGCCCTCGGCCAGCTCCGCCACCGCGGCGGCCAGGTCGCCCGGGCGCGGATCGATGCGCGGGATGGCACTGTAGGCGGAGAACTCCGAGGCGATGGCGCGCAGCTCCTCCACCTGCGCCAGGATGTTGGCGGTGCAGCGCTCGAAAACCGCGTCGAAGTGGCGCGGGTCGCGCTGGTGGACCTCGCGCATGTGCTCGGCCGACAGGCGGATCGGGGTGAGCGGGTTCTTGATCTCGTGGGCGATCATGCGCGCCATCTCGGCCCAGGCGAGGAGGCGCTGGCCGCGCAGCTCCTCGGTGGCGTCCTCCACCACCAGAAGCGCCGAGGGCTCCCCCGGCCCGGCCAGCGGCACCCACGCCAGCGACCACTCGCGCTCGCCGCCGGCCCCGCCGCCGGCGCCGCTCAGGCGCACCGTCGCCTGCGCCATGCCGCCGCCCGCCGCGCGCAGGAAGGCCGCCACCGGCGCCAGGCGCTCGACGCTGCCGACCTGCCGCTCCAGGCTCTGCCCCGGCGCCACCCCGAGCAGCTCCGCCGCCACCCGGTTGTGCATCACCACCCGCCGCTCGCGGTCGAGCGACACCACCCCCGAGGCGATGTTCTGCACCACCCGCTCGACCACCTGCTTCTCGCGCAGCAGCCCCTCGCGCCCCTCGGCGATGCGCCGCGCCATGTCGTCGATCGCCGCTACCAGCGCCGCCAGCTCCAGCTCGGTCGGCGCCAGGTCGAGCGAGCGGGCGCCGGCGGCGATGCGCCGGGTGCCCTCGACCAGCTGGGTGATCGGGCGGGTGAAGTTCTGCGCCAGGCGGCTCCCCACCGCGGCGAGCAGCGCGAACAGCGCCGCGCTCACCAGGATGGCGTGGCGGCGCAGGTGGGCGAGCTGCCGCGAGCCCTCCTCCTGCTGCGCCAGCAGCGGCACCGACAGGAACAGGCGCGGCTCGCCGCCCGGGTCGTCGCCGGCCAGCCGCAGCGGCGCGTAGAGCTCCAGATAGGGGATCTCGGCGGCGTGGTTGACCAGCGCGTAGAGGTTGCGGTCGCCGAGCGCCAGGCTGGAATAGACCTCGCCCGGCAGCCTCGCCGGCAGCAGCCCGGCGGTGAACAGCTCGTGCTCGCTCGAGGCCGACAGGCGGCTCCTGCCGTAGAGGTTCACCGGCCGGTGCACCACCTCCGAGATGTCGGTGAGCCGGGCGTCGAAGGTGCCGGGATCGAAGACGAAGCCGACCGGCAGGGCGCGGATGGCGTCGCCCAGGAGCTGCGCCGCGGTGGCGAGCGCCACCTGGCCGTACTCGCGCTGGCGCTGCAGCATGTCGTTCTCCACCGAGCGCACGAGCAGGGCATTGAGCGCCAGGAGAGGGACGATCAGCAGCAGGGTGTAGACCGCCAGCAGCCGCCGCGAATAGGAGCGCACGGTGCGGCGCAGCAGGCCGCGGAAGGCGGCGCGCGGCAGCGCCACCAGCGCCGCCGCCGGCGCGGCGCAGGCCAGCAGCAGCAGCAGGCCCACGGCCCAGTTGGCGGTGCGCTCGACGGCGGTGAGCGGTCCCTCGTCGGGCAGGTAGACCGCTCCCCAGGCGTCGCCCGCGGGCAGCGGCCGGACGTAGGCGCGGGCCCGGCCGGCCGGCGTCTCCACCCGCGCGCTCACCGGATGGGAGCGGCGCAGGCGCGGCGCGAGCGGCGGCCGCTCGGGCCAGGGCGACAGCACCGCGCGCCCGTCGGGGATGCTGAACAGCGCGAAGAGCCCCGGCGCCGCCAGGTCCTCGGCCGGAGCCGGGGTCGGTCCGCCGCCGCGCAGCAGGCCGGACTCGATGTGCATCAGGCGCTGCGGGCCGCGCGCCCGGAAGCCGGGGCGCGGCTGCAGCCAGTAGCGCACCACGCCGGGCCGGCCGTCGGCCAGGCGCAGCGGCGCCTCGCCGGCCAGCGGCTCCCAGCCGGGCAGCTCCAGGGCGCGCAGCCGCCGCGGGTCGGCGCCCCCCTCGCCGTCGAGCGGCAGGCCGAAGGAGAACGACGACACCAGGCTGTTGCCGGAGCGCACCGCGAGCGCCGACAGGGCGTTGGGGCGGGCCAGCGGCGAGTCGCGCCAGAGCGAGTAGGCCAGGTCCTTCTCGTCCAGGCCGACCGGCGAACGGGCCACCAGGTGGCCGAGGTCGAGCTGGGCGAAGTGCTCCTCCAGGCCGCGCCCCACCGCCGCCACGTCGGCCGGCGCCGGCGGCGCCAGCTTCCCGAGCAGCGCGCCGAGATCGTAGCGGGCGAGCTGCGCGCGGTAGGCGGTCTCCCAGCTCGCGGCGCCGCCCAGGGTCGCGAGCACCGCCACCACCGCCAGCACCGCCGGCTGGCCGCGCCGCTGCC
>JASLEW010000459.1 GCA_030150965.1 Thermoanaerobaculia bacterium
GGTGGGCGCCACGTCGCCCGCCGGCGCCTCGGCAGCCGGCGCGGCGGCGCCTCTGCGCGTCGCGGTGAGCATCGCGCCGGCGGCCTATTTCGTCGAGCGGCTGGCCGGCCCCCTGGCCACCACCACCGTCATGGTGCCGGCCGGCGCCGAGGAGGAGAGCTGGTCGCCCACGCCGCGTCAGCTCGCCTCCCTTCTCGCCGCGCGCCTCTACGTCGCCGTCGGTCATCCGGCCTTCACCTTCGAGAGCGCCACCCTGCTGCCGTTCCTGCGCACCCATCCCGAGATCCGCGTCGTCTCGATGACGCCGCGCATCGATCTCATCCCGCTGGGGCGCCAGGAGGGCGGCGTTCTGAAGACCGATCCTCACATCTGGCTGGCGCCGGAGCCGGTCGCCGTTGCCGTGCGCTCGATCGCGGCGGCGCTGAGCGCCGTGGACCCGCCGCACGCCGCTCTCTATGCCGCCCATCTGCGCATCCTCGAGGGGGACATCGCGGCTCTCGATGCCGAGCTCCGGCGGGTCGCCGCCGGCCCACACCGGGTGCGCTTCGTCTCCTACCACCCAGCCTGGGGCTACCTCGCGCACCAGTACGGCTTCGAGCAGCTCGCCGTCGAAGAAGGCGGCAAGGACCCCGGCACCGCCAGCCTCGCTGCCCTGGTGGCGACCGCCCGCGCCCGCGGCATCCATCTCGTGCTCGTGCCCGCCGGCCTACCGGCCAGGCTCACCGATTCCCTGGCGGCGGCGATCGGCGGCCACGTGGTCACCGTCGACTACATGGCGCGCGACTGGCTGGGCATGATGCGCCGGCTCGCCGCGATCCTTGCCGGGGTCGCCGGGGTCGCCGCGCATGGCTGAGCAGGTGCCGCTGATCGAGGTGCGCGCGGTGACCTTCGGCTACGGGCGCGAGCCCGTGCTGGAAGACATCGACCTCGCGGTCGGCGGCCGTGACTTCCTCGTGCTCGAGGGGCCCAACGGCGGCGGCAAGACGACTCTCCTCAAGCTGATGCTCGGGCTCCTGGAGCCTTGGCGGGGCGAAGTGCGGCGCCGCTTCCAGCGGCCGCGCGGCGCCATCGGCTACGTGCCGCAGGCCGCGAGCTTCGACCGCGACTTCCCCCTGCGCGTCGAGAGCCTGGTGTTGATGGGCCGCCTCGCCAGGAGCGGCATGCTCCTCCCCTACGCGCGGGAGGACCGCCGGCAGGCAGCGCGGGCGCTCGAGCGGCTGCAGCTGGCGCACGTCGCCCGCCTGCCGATCGCCGAGCTCTCCGGCGGCGAGTTGCAGCGCGTGCTCATCGCCCGCGCCCTCGCCGGCGAGCCCGAGATCCTGATGCTCGACGAGCCCACCTCGTCGGTCGATGCCGCATCGCGCGACGTGCTGGCCGGCCTGCTCGCCGAGCTCAACCGCCGCATCCCCGTGGTGGTGGTGACGCACGACCTCAACTCCTTCGCCAGCCAGGCCAAGCGCATCGTCCACGTCCATCGCCGGCTGACCCCAGCCGGCACGGCGGTAGAGCGCGGAGTCGCGCGATGAGCGGTTGGAGCGCCACCTTCGACCTCGAGCTGGTGCGCAACGCTCTCGCCGCCGGGCTTCTCGCCAGCGTCCTCTGCGGCGTGGTCGGCGTCTTCGTGGTGGCCAAGCGGCTCACCTTCATCAGCGACGGGATCAGCCATGCGGCGTTCGCCGGCCTCGGCCTCTGTTTCCTGCTGGGAGCCGATCCGCGGTGGGGGGCCCTCGCCACCGCGGTCGTCTTCGCGCTCGTGCTGGGTATCGTGGGCACCTCCGCGGTGCGTCACCACGACGCGCTGATCGGCGTGCTCTACGCGGTCGGCATGTCGCTCGGCATCGTCTTCGTCCACCAGGCGCCCGGCTATGCGCCCAACCTGATGACCTACCTGTTCGGCAACCTCCTGCTCACCACGCCGGCCGACGTGCGCCTCACGCTCGCCCTGACGGTGGCCGTGCTCGCGACCCTCCTCGTGCTGCGCAAGCCCCTGCTCGCCGTCGCCTTCGACGAGGAGCTCGCCTTCGTCCAGGGAGTGCCGGTGCGCGCCATGAGCGTCGTGCTGCTGCTGCTCGTCGCGGTGACCGTCGTGCTGCTGATCCAGGTGGTCGGCGTCATCCTCGTCCTCGCCCTGCTCACCCTGCCGCCGCTCACCGCGATGGCGGTGGCGCGCGACCTGCGCCCGGCGATCGCCATCTCGGTCGGCGTCGGGCTGGCCAGCACGGCCGGCGGCCTGGTTGCCTCGTATCGCTGGGATCTCCCCTCGGGACCGGCGATCGTCCTGGTGGGCGCGGTGATCCTCGCCGGCACCCACCTGGCCGCCGCGCGGCGGCGCGGCCGCCGCCACGAACTGCCTGGGAGACCGCCCCGATGAGTGTGTGGAACGCTTTCGTCGCCATTCTCTCGAGCACCTGGGATGCATTCTTCCTCGCCGCGCCCTTCGTGCTCTTCGGCCTGCTGCTCGCCGCGCTGCTGCAGGTCCTCGTGCCGCGCGCGCGCCTGGCACGCTGGATGGGCGGCGGCGGCCTGGCGGCGGCCGGGCGCGCCGCGCTGCTCGGCATCCCGCTGCCGATCTGCAGCTGCGGCATCGTGCCCATCGCCATCGCCCTGCGGCGCCGCGGCGCCAGCCGGCCGGCGATCCTCTCCTTCCTCATCACGACGCCCGAGTCGAGCGCCGACGCGGTGGTCCTCACCTGGGGCCTGATGGGGCCGCTGATGGCCGTCGCCCGCCTGGTCGCCGCCCTCGCCACTGCGCTCACCGCCGCCGTCTTGGTGATCGCGGGCTTTGCCCCCGAGGAAAGCGCCGCGGAGCGCGACGCGCCTGCGCTCGATTCCGCGGCGCCCGCCGCGCACGCGCACGCCGCCGGCGAGCCCGCCGCCGCGCACGCCCACGCCCACGTCCACGCGGCGGAGGAGGACGACACCTACATCGGCTGGCGCGTCCTCTGGAGGGCGACACGCACGGCGTTTGCCAGGGTGAGGCTGCCGGTGGCGCCGGAGACCGCCGGCCCTGCGCCGGCCGCCGATCTGTCACCGGCCCTCGGTCAGGAACCAGCCGCCGATCAACCCCCGGCCGTCGGTCAGCCCGCGGCCGCCGCTCAGCCGCCCGCCGCCGCTCCTCCGGAGCTCGGCGCCCTGCTGCGCGCCGCCGCGCGCGGTCCCTTCCTCGAGCTGGTGGACGACGTGGTCTTCTGGCTGGTGATCGGCCTCTTCGCGGCCGGGACGATCGAGGCCCTGGTGCCGCCGGGGCTGGCCGCTGCCACCGCGGGAGGCGGCCTGGCCGCCATGCTCCTGCTCCTCCTCCTGGCGGTGCCGATGTACGTCTGCGCCTCCGCCAGCACACCCATCGCCGCCGCCCTCGTCGCCAAGGGTGTCAGCCCGGGCGCCGCCCTCGTCTTCCTGCTCGCCGGCCCCGCCACCAATGCGGCGACCGTCACGCTGGTGGCGCGTCATTTCGGCGCCCGCTTCCTGCGCATCTACCTGGCCAGCGTGGTCATGGTGGCGATCGCCTGTGGCCTGGCGCTCGACGGAATGGCGGCGGCCCTCGGCTGGAGCATCAGCGGGCAGCTCGCCTCGCAAGCCGAGGGGGTGCCCGCCTTCTTCGAGCTGATCTGCGCCCTCGCCCTGTTGGCGCTCATCGCCTGGCGGCTGTGGGCCGGCGCGGCGCGCCAGGGCCTCGGCGAGCTGCGCTCCAACCTGCACGACCTCCGCCGCTGGCTCAGCGCGATGCCCGCCGCGGCGCGCCTGGCGCGCGGCTGGCCGGCGCTCCGCCGCCGCCTGCCGGCGGCCGCCGCGGGCGTGGCCCTGGCCGCTTACCTGCTCTCCGGCGTGGCCATCGTGCCCGCCGGCTACCAGGGCTTCGAGCTGCGCTACGGCCGCGCGATGCGGCGGACCCTCGGCCCCGGACTGCACTGGCTGCCGCCGCGCCCGTTCGCCCGCCTGGAGACCTGGCACATCGCCTACCCGCGCCTGGCCGGCGTCGGCTTCCACGTCGACCTCGCGCTGCTCGCCAAGCGGCACGAGCTGCTGCGCAACGCCGACCCCGCCCAGTGGCACAGCCCGGTGGCGGCGATGAGCACCGACACCCGCGAGGCGGCCTACCTGGTGGGCGACGAGAACCTCCTGGAGATGAGCTTTTCGGTGCATTACGTCCTCACCGACGCCTTCGCCTTCCTCTACCGCATGGACCGCGAGCACGACCTGGTGGCCCTGTGCGGCCAGGCGGCGGCGCGCGAGAAGGTGGCCGCCGCGGCGCTCGACGGCCTGCTGACCAGCGGCCGCGGGCGCCTGGAGACCGCGCTCGCCGCCGAGACGCAGCGCCGCCTCGACCGCCTGGGTGCCGGCGTGCGCATCACCTCGGTGCACATCGTCGACCTGCATCCGCCGCAGGACGCCGTCTTCGCCTTCCGCGACGTCTCGAGCGCCCGCGAGGACCGCGACCGCCGCATCCTGGCGGCGCTCGCCGAGAGCGAGAAGGAGGTGCCGCAGGCGCGCGGCAACGCCAGCCTCACGGTGCGCGGCGCGCAGGCGACCGCCGACGCGGCGCGCACCGAGGCCGCCGGCCGTGCCGATGCCTTCGTCGCGCGCGCCGACGCCTTCACCACCCACCGCGACATCCTGCACGACCTGCTCTGGCTGGAGGCCGAGGAAAAGGTCCTGCCGGGGCGCCGCAAGTTCATCGTGCCCCCCGGCACGGCGGGGCGTCACATCGTGCTGTGGCCCGATCAGCCGGGCGAGGCGGCGACGCTGCCGCTGCCCGACCAGGGAGAGAGATAAGCCATGCGTTCCCGATCCTTCACGATTCCCGGGTTGGCCGGCGCCGCCGTGCTGGGACTGCTGCTCCTCGCCTCCCTGTTCACCGTCGACGAGGGCCAGGTGGCGATCGTAACCCGCTTCGGCCGCCCGCTGCCGGGCATCGACGGGCCCGGCCTGCACCTCAAGGCACCGTGGCCGATCGACACCGTGCTGCGCTTCGATTCGCGGTTGCTGGTCTTCGCCAGCGGCCCCACCGAGATGCTCACCGCCGACAAGAAGAACGTCGTGGTGGACAGCTTCCTCTGCTGGCGTATCGCCGATCCCCTCCTCTTCGCCCAGACGGTGCGCACGCGCCAGGAGGCCGAGGCCCGCCTGCTCGATCTCACTGCCTCGGAGATGGGAGCCGCCGTGGGGCGCGAGCCGATGGAGAGCTTCATCCACGCCGGCGGCGCCGTGCGCCTGCGTGCCGTCGGCGCGAGCGCCGGCGCGGCGATCGGCCGCCTGGCGGCGCCGAGCTTCGGCATCCAGGTCGTCGACCTGCAGATCAACGGCTTCAACCTGCCGGCGCAGAACCGCGACAGCGTCATCGAGCGCATGCGCGCCGAGCGCGGCAGGATGGCCAGCCGCTACCGCAGCGAGGGCGACGAGCAGGCGCTCAAGATCCAGGCGCAGGCGGCCGCCGAGCGCGAGGCGATCCTCGCCGCCGCCGCCTCGCAGGCTGAGTCCATCCGCGGCCACGGCGAGGCGGATGCGCTGCGCATCTTCGGCGCCGCCTACGCCAAGGATCCGAACCTGTACCGCTTCCTGCGCACCCTGGATAGCTATGAGAAGGTGATCGACGACAAGACCACCCTCTTCCTGCAATCCGACTCGAAGCTCCTGCGAGCCCTCGATGGCAAGTGACGGCACCGCACCGACGCCCGGCCCGGGCGTGCCGCCCAGCGTGCGCTGGCTGCGTGCCGCCGCCGCGACCCTCGGGCGCCGGCGCCGGG
>JASLEW010000460.1 GCA_030150965.1 Thermoanaerobaculia bacterium
GTAGCGGCGAAGCGCGCCCCCCGCCGCCTGCCCCCTGGTGGCTGAGCGACCAGGGGAGCCGGCGGGGCGGTGGGGCGGCAGGCGGGCAGACGAGGAGAAGGCAAGATGGCGAGCGACGAGAAGACGAGCAAGACGATCAGGATCCGCCAGGTGCGCAGCGTCATCGGGACGCGGCGCCCGCATCGCGAGGTGATGCGCGGCCTCGGCCTGCGCAAGATCCGTGACGAGGTGGTGCGCCCCGATACGCCGGCGGTCCGCGGCGCGGTGGCCAAGGTCCAGTACCTGCTGGAGATTGTCGAGGAGAAGCCATGAAGCTGCATGAGCTGTCGCCGGCCAAGGGGAGCAAGCACGCGAAGAAGCGCGTCGGCCGGGGCCCCGGCTCCGGCACCGGCAAGACCGCCGGCCGCGGCGAGAAGGGGCAGAAGTCGCGCTCCGGCCACACCTTCCGCATCGGCTTCGAGGGCGGCCAGATGCCGCTCATCCGGCGGGTGCCGAAGCGAGGCTTCACCAACATCTGGCGCACCGAGTACACGGTGGTCAACCTGGGCGAGTTCGAGAAGCTGGACAGCGAGTCGCGGCCCGGCGGCAACGAGGTGACGCCGGACCTGCTCGCCGCCCGCGGCCTGGTGCGCGCCGGGCGGCCGGTCAAGGTGCTGGGGGTCGGCGAGGTCGGGCGCGCCTACAGGGTCAAAGCGCACCGCTTCAGCAAGTCCGCACGCGCCAAGATCGAGGCGGCGGGCGGCAGCTGTGAGGAGCTGAAGGCGTGATTCAGAGCTTCCGCAACATCTTCGCGATCCCCGAGCTGCGCAAGCGGGTGCTGTTCACCTTCGGCCTGCTGGCGGTCTACCGCATCGGCTGCGCCATCCCGACGCCCGGCGTCGATCCGCAGGCGCTGCTGGAGTTCATGCGGGCGCAGGCCGATTCGTTCCTCGGCTTCATCAACACCTTCACCGGTGGGAGCCTGCGGCGCATCGCGATCTTCTCGCTGGGCATCATGCCCTACATCACGGCGTCGATCATCCTGCAGCTGCTCACCGTGGTCTGGCCGTACCTCGAGAAGCTGTCGAAGGAGGGCGAGCTGGGGCGCAAGAAGATCACCCAGTACACCCGCTACGGGACGGTGGTGATCTCGATCATCCAGGGCACCGGCATCGCGCTCTTCCTCGAGAGCATGACCTCGCCCGGCGGCGCGCCGCTGGTGCCTCGCCCCGGCTGGGGCTTCCGCCTGCTCACCGTCATCACGCTCACCACCGGCACCGCCTTCGTCATGTGGCTGGGCGAGCAGATCAGCGAGCGCGGCATCGGCAACGGCATCTCCCTCATCATCTTCGCCGGCATCGTGGTCGGCTTCTTCCCGGCGGTGTTCAACACCGCCAACAGCGTGCAGCGCGGCAACCTGAACCTGCTGATGATCCTGGCGCTGGTGGTCTTCATGGTGGCGGTGGTCGGCTTCATCGTCTACATGGAGCGGGCGCAGCGCCGCATCCCGGTGCAGTACGCCAAGCGCGTGGTCGGCCGCAAGGTCTACGGCGGCCAGGCCACCTACCTGCCGCTGCGCGTCAACACCGGCGGCGTCATCCCGGTCATCTTCGCCGGCTCGGTGGTCACCATCCCCACCGTCCTCGCCAGCATGTGGCCCAACTCGCGCTGGGTGCAGGACACCGCCAACTACATCAAGTACGGCCAGCCGCTCTACTACCTGCTGCAGGTGATCGCGATCGTCTTCTTCTCGTACTTCTACATCTCGATCATCTTCAACCCGGTGGACCTGGCCGAGAACATGCGCAAGTACGGCGGCTTCATCCCGGGGATCCGGCCGGGCAAGCGCACCTCCGAGTACATCGACCGGATCCTCACCCGCATCACCCTGGTGGGCTCGCTCTACCTGGCGGCGGTCTGCCTGCTGCCGGAGTTCCTGCTCACCGGCTTCCACATCGCCGGCATCCCCTGGCTGGGGCCGAAGCTCGATCCCTTCTTCCCGCTCTGGTTCAAGGAGGGCATGGGCATCACCTTCTACTTCGGCGGCACGTCGCTGCTGATCGTGGTGGGCGTGGCGATGGACACCATCCAGCAGGTCGAGAGCCAGCTGGTGATGCGCAACTACGATGGCTTCATGAAGAGGAGCCGGATCCGTGGCCGAAGAAGCTAGACCGGCGGCGGATGCTGCCGGGCCGGTCCCCGCGTTGGGTGCCGGAGGGGCGGCCCGCCGCGCGCGGCGGGTCATCCTCCTGGGCCCGCCCAACGCCGGCAAGGGCACGCAGGGCGAGATGCTGCGCCGCCACCTCGGGGTGCCGAGCATCTCGACCGGCGACATGCTGCGGCTGGAGGCGGCCTCCGGGACGCCCCTGGGGCAGCGGGTGCGCGGCATCATGGACAGCGGCGAGCTGGTGGACGACGCGACCATGGCCGAGGTGGTGCGGTCGCGGCTGGCCCAGCCCGACGCGGCCGGCGGGTTCCTGCTCGACGGCTACCCGCGCACCCTGGAGCAGGCCGAGACCCTGGCGGGGATCCTCGGCGGCGAGGACGGGGCCGGCCGGCTGGACGCGGTGCTGCTGGTGACGGTGCCCGAGGACGAGCTGGTGCGCCGCGGCCTGCTGCGCGGGCGCACCGACGACCAGGAGCCGGTGATCCGGGAGCGATTGCGGGTATATCGGGAAAAAACCGAGCCCCTGATCGGTTACTATAGGCGGCTCGGCCTCCTGCGGGAGGTCGACGGCAACTGTCCGGTCGAGGCCGTGGGCCGCGCGCTGCTCGCGGCCCTCGAGGCATAAGAATGAAAAAGGAAGAGGCCATCGAAGTCGAGGCGACGGTGGTCGAGCCGCTGCCCAACGCCATGTTCCGGGTGGAGCTCGACAACAACAAGCACCAGGTGCTCGCCCATATCTCCGGGAAGATGCGCAAACACTTCATCCGCATCCTGCCCGGCGACCGCGTGCTGGTGGAGCTGTCGCCCTACGACCTCAGCCGGGGCCGCATCGTCTACCGCCTCAAGTGAGGGCCGGTGAAGGGAGCGTCGTCATGAAAGTGCGTTCGTCGGTGAAACGGATCTGCCCCAAGTGCAAGGTGGTGCGCCGCCGCGGCGTGGTGCGGGTGATTTGCGAGAACCCGAAGCACAAACAGCGTCAAGGATAGGGGTCGTCTATGGCACGTATCGCAGGCGTCGACCTGCCGCAGAACAAGCAGGTCTGGATCGGTCTCACCTACATCTACGGCATCGGCCGGTCGCGCTCGCGCGACATCCTGGTCAAGGCGGACGTCCCGACCACCACGCGGGTCAAGGAGCTGACCGAGGACGAGGCGCGGCGCATCCGCAAGGTGATCACGGACGAGGGGCGGGTGGAGGGCGACCTGCGCAAGGAGGTCAGCCAGAACATCAAGCGGCTGATGGAGATCGGTTGCTACCGCGGGGTCCGGCACCGCAAGGGCCTGCCGGTGCGCGGCCAGCGCACGCAGACCAACGCCCGCACCCGCAAGGGCCCGCGGCGCGGCGCCGTGGCGGCAAGAAGAAGGCGATGAAGAAGTAGGCCGGGCGGCGCCGCCCCCCGCCCCTCCTGACTCTGAACACACCGACGACGCGGCGACAGGAACCGAGGACACGAGATGGCCAAAGCGGAAGGCAAGAAGGAGCGCAAGGGCGCCAAGAAGAAGGACCGGCGCAGCGTGCCGCACGGCGTGGCGCACATCCAGGCGACGTTCAACAACACGATCATCTCGATCGCCGACCCGGAGGGCAACATCGTCTCCTGGTCCTCGGCCGGGCGGATCGGCTTCAAGGGCTCGCGCAAGGGCACCCCCTTCGCCGCCCAGGTGGCGGCGCAGGCCGCCGGCAACAACGCCAAGGACGTGGGCCTGCGGTCGGTGGACGTGATGGTGAAGGGACCGGGTGCGGGCCGCGAGTCGGCGATCCGCGCCCTGCAGGCGGCGGGGATCGACGTCAAGTCGATCAAGGACGTGACCCCCATCCCGCACAACGGCTGCCGGCCGCGCAAGCGCCGGCGGGTCTAGCAGTCCCGCGGCGGGCGGCGCTTCCTGCGCTGTCCGGCCGCCTCAGGGAGCCGGCGCAGACAGATGGCCCCGGGTGTGCCGGGGCGCTCGCCGGACGTCTTCCCGGGTTGAAGTCCCCGTAGCGTCGGGGAGAGGACGTCAGCACCAAGGAGATCGAGAGTGGCAAGATATTCGGGACCGGTTTGCCGGCTCTGCCGCCGCGAACGGATGAAGCTTTTCCTCAAGGGCGACCGCTGCTTCAAGGAGAAGTGCGCGGTCGAGCGCCGCAACTTCCCGCCCGGCCAGCACGGCACCCGCCGCGGCCGGCGGACGCTGGGCTACGGCCTGCAGCTGCGCGAGAAGCAGAAGGTCAAGCGCATCTACGGCGTGCTCGAGAACCAGTTCCGCCGCTACTTCGAGATGGCGGACCGCACGCGCGGCATCACGGGCGAGACGCTCCTGCAGCTGCTCGAGCGCCGGTTCGACAACGTCATTTACCGCATGGGTCTCGCGACGTCCCGCGCGCAGGCGCGCCAGCTGGTGCGCCACGGGCACTTCACGGTGAACGGCCGCAAGGTCGACATCCCGTCGTACTCGGTAAAGGCGGGCGACACCGTCGGCGTCCTCGCGCGCAGCGCGCAGAATCCGACGATCCAGCACGCGCTCGAGGAAGTGAAGGGGCGCGGCGTGCCCGAGTGGATCGTGTTCGACGCCGAGGGGCTCTCGGCGCGCATCGGCTCGGTGCCGACGCGCGAGCAGATCAACCTGCCCGTGCAGGAACAGCTGATCGTCGAGTTGTACCCGAAGTAATTCTCGAATCGCACCCACCAGCCCGCAGCTCGTCAGGCCTGCAGCGGGAGGCTGGTGGATACAACCCGCAGGCCTGGAGGCCGGAGCTGCCGGCCCGTTCGCGAAAGGACAG
>JASLEW010000496.1 GCA_030150965.1 Thermoanaerobaculia bacterium
AACCCCCCAAACCCCCCTTTTGCCCCTGGTTTTTAGGTTGTTTTTGCTTTTTTGGGCATTGGGGGGTTTGGTTTTTTTTTCCCTCGGGGGCTTGGGTCGGGGGGGGGGGGTGTGGGGGCGGGCGGCGGGGCGGCCCGCTACCCCCGCCACCGCGAGACCCCTACCCCTTGCCGCCCGAAGCGTTCTCGCCCTGGCGCCTGGCGATCCCGTCCATCAGCGCCGCCTCCTCCCCGGCCACCTTGGGGCCGAAGTCCTCGGGCTCGTAGAGCTGGCGGAGCTCGATCGTGTCGCCGTCCTCGGCGGGGCAGCGCAGGGCCCAGTCGATCGCCTCCTGCTTCGAGCCCACCTTCCACAGCCAGTAGCCGCCGATCACCTCGCGCGCCTCGGCGAAGGGGCCGTCGGTGACCGCCTTGCGGCCGCCGGCGAAGCGGATGCGCGCCCCCTTCGAGCTCGGGTGCAGCCCGTCGAGCCCCAGCAGCACCCCGGCCTCCGCCAGCTCCTGGTTGTACCTCATCATCGCGCCGATCAGCTTCTCGTCCGGAAGCTCGCCCGCTTCGGCGCGCGGGTTGCCGGGGATCATCATCGCCATGAATCGCATGTCATCGCTCCTTCCAGGAGAAGAGCCGCCTCTTCCCGGGGTCGTGGGTCGGGCCCGCCCGGCTTCTGCCGGGACCGGCACGGCCCGGTCTCTACCATGATGACGAACGACCGTTCCCTGAATCGACATTCCGCCTTGCGCTTTTCCAACGGACACCCTACGCTTCCGCACGGGAGGGTGCCGATGCCAGCGCGTCGCCGTGCAAGCCGTGCCAGGAAGCGGAACGTCGGGTCGAAGAGGGCGCAGCCGCGCCTTTCGCGCCTGTCCTCCAAGTCATTCCTGGCGCGGGCCGGCAGGCTGGCGGGCTGCGTGGACGGTCCGCCCGGCTTGGCGGCGGATCCCGCCTATCTTCAGCTCTTCGGCGAGTGAAGGAGCGGAGCGCCCCGCAGGGCGCTCACTGGTGCCGAGGGTGCCGAAGCGCTGTCTCCTACCGGCTGCCGGCGTCGCCGTCCACCCACAGCCGCACGGTGTCGTGCTCGCCGTTGACCGTCACCAGCTCGCCCGCGCCGCTCCTCGCCAGGGCGGTGATGGCGCCGGCCAGGTCGAGGCTCTGGTCGTTGCCGGCCAGCAGCGCGTCCACCACCGCCGCCGGGAGGCGTATCTCGACGCGGTCGCCGTGCCGGCCGGCGTCCACGGCGCGGATCACCAGCGTCTCGCCCTGCCGGGCCACCCGCACCTGCCCCGAGGCGTCGTCGACGGTCAGGAAGGTGGCGTCGGGCGCGCTCCGCACCTGCCGCCAGATGCGCCGCAGGTCGCCGACCGACAGCTCCTGGTCGCCCACCCGCAGCCGTGAGGCGGTGCGCGCCTCCGCCGGCAGCAGCGGCGCCGCCGCCTCCACCACCGACAGCGGCAGCGAGAGGCTCACCCGGCCGCCGTCGCCGCTGCCCTCGTTCACCTTCACGTGCAGCCAGAGGTCGGTCTTGGCCTCGGCCGCCACCGTCCCCAGAAAGAGCAGTGCCACGCCCATCGCGGTCCTCATGCTCGCGCTCATGATGCCGTCCTTTCGCGCCGCGGCCCGCCGCCGGTCCTCTGCGGTGCCGGGGGCGCCGCGGCCTGCATGCCTCTACGACGCGCGGCGGGGCGGGGAGGTTTCACCCCGGCCGCCCGTTGTAGCATGATGCCCGCCGCGGGGTGGGCCGGAGCGCCCGCTCCGCCGCGGGCCGCGAGGCGGGCCGGCAGGGAGCCAAGGGCCCGCGCCGGAGCGATCGGAGTGGCCGGAGCGCTCGGAGCGAGCGGAACGGTCGGAGCGGGCGGAGCGGGCGGAGCGCGACGAACCGGCAGGGACCGACGGGGAGAGGGCAGCGTGGACGAGGGGACGCACGGCAGGCACGGAACGGACGCCACGGCGGGCGTGGACGGCACGGACGGCACGGACGGCCTGGCCGGGCGCCGCCGCGTGGTCATCGACCGCGTGCGGCCGGAGCTCGACGGCGGCCGCTTCGCGGTCAAGCGCACGGTCGGCGAGCAGCTGACCGTCGAGGCGCACGTCTTCGCCGACGGCCACGACGCCCTGGGCTGCCGCCTCCTCTGGCGCGACGAGCGCGCCGCCGCCTGGAGCGAGACGGCGATGGAGCCGCTCGGCAACGACGTCTGGCAGGCGGAGCTGGCGGTCACCACCCTCGGCCGCTGGCGCTACACGGTGACCGCCTGGGTGGACCCGTTCAAGAGCTGGCGCCGCGACCTGCGCAAGCGCGTCGACGCCCGCCAGGGGCCGGCGGAGATCGGCCTCGAGCTCGCCGCCGGCGCCGCCCTCATCGGCCAGGCGGCCGAGCGCGCCCGCCTGGCGGGGCGCAAGGCCGACGCGCGCGTGCTCGCCGGGCTGGCGCGCGGGCTGTCGGAGGGGAGGGAGGGGAGGGAGGGAGGACAGGGGGGGCAGGGGCGCGAGGCAGAGGCGCGCCTGCGCCTGGCCCTCGACGACGAGCTGGCGCAGCTGATGGACCGCCACACCGACCGCGCCTTCGCCACCACCTACCGCGAGCTGCCGCTCGTCGCCGACCGCGAGCGCGCCCGCTTCTCCTCGTGGTACGAGATGTTCCCGCGCTCTTGCGCGGCGGAGCCCGGCCGCCACGGCACCTTCCGCGACGCCGCCCAGCGCCTCCCCTACGTCGCCGAGATGGGCTTCGACGTGCTCTACCTGCCGCCCATCCACCCGATCGGCACCAGCCACCGCAAGGGCCGCAACAACAGCCCGCGCGCCGAGCCCGCCGACGTCGGCAGCCCGTGGGCGATCGGCGGCGCCGAGGGCGGCCACAAGGCCATCCACCCGCGCCTGGGCACGGCGGAGGACTTCCGCTGGTTCCTCGCCCAGGCGCGCGATCACGGTCTGGAGGTGGCGATGGACGTCGCCTTCCAGTGCTCGCCCGACCACCCCTACGTGCGCGAGCACCCGGAGTGGTTCCGCAAGCGGCCGGACGGCACCATCCAGTACGCCGAGAACCCGCCCAAGAAGTACGAGGACATCTATCCCTTCGACTTCGAGTGCGCCGCCTGGCGCGAGCTGTGGCAGGAGCTCAAGAGCGTCTTCGAGCACTGGATCGGCTTTGGCGTCCGCATCTTCCGCGTCGACAACCCGCACACCAAGCCGTTCGCCTTCTGGGAGTGGGTGATCGGCGAGCTGAAGCGCGCCCACCCCGACCTCATCTTCCTGGCCGAGGCGTTCACCCGGCCGAAGCTGATGTACCGGCTCGCCCGCCTCGGCTTCACCCAGTCGTACAACTACTTCCCCTGGCGCACCAACAGCTGGGAGCTGCGCGAGTACTTCACCGAGCTGGCCCGCACCGAGGTGGCCGATTTCCTCCGCCCCAACCTGTGGCCCAACACCCCCGACATCCTCACCGAGCAGCTGCAGTTCGGCGGCCGGCCGGCCTTCGTGCAGCGGCTCATCCTGGCGGCGACGCTGGGCGCCAGCTACGGCATCTACGGCCCGCCCTTCGAGCTGCTCGAGAACCGCCCGCGCGAGCGCGGCAGCGAGGAGTACCTGGACTCCGAGAAGTACCAGCTGCGCCACTGGGACCTGGCGTCGCCGGGAAGCCTGCGCGACCTCATCGCCCTGGTCAACCGCGCGCGGCGCGAGAACGCGGCGCTCAAGACCAACGCCGGCCTGCTGTTCCACGACAGCGACAACGACCAGCTCCTGTGCTACAGCAAGTCGGCGCCGGGCGCCGACAACACGGTGCTGGCGGTGGTCAACCTCGACCCGCACCACCCGCAGTCCGGCTGGGTGCAGCTCGACCTGGCGCGGCTCGGCCTCGACGCCGGGCGGTCGTTCCAGGTGCACGACCTGCTGACCGGCGCGCGCTACCTGTGGAACGGGGCGCGCAACTTCGTTCAACTCGATCCGCAGCAGGCGCCGGCGCACCTGTTCCGCGTGCGGCGGCGGGTGCGCTCGGAGCAGGATTTCGATTACTTCCAGTAAAGCGGAGAAGCGATGACCGGTGACGACGACACCCAGCGCGGCGGCGACCCGCTGTGGTACAAGGACGCCATCCTCTACGAGGTGCACGTGCGCGCCTTCGCCGACGGCGACGGCGACGGCATGGGCGATTTCCGCGGCCTGACCGCCCGGCTCGACTACCTGCGCGACCTGGGGATCACCGCCATCTGGCTGCTGCCGTTCTACCCCTCGCCGTGGCGCGACGACGGCTACGACATCGCCGACTACACCAGCATCCATCCGGCCTACGGCACGCTCGAGGACTTCCGCGTCTTCCTCGACGAGGCGCACCGCCGCGGCCTGCGGGTGATCACCGAGCTGGTGATCAATCACACCTCCGACCGCCACCCCTGGTTCGAGCGCGCCCGCCGCGCCGCGCCGGGGACGCCGGAGCGCGATTTCTACGTGTGGAGCGACACGCCGGCGCGCTACGCCGACGCGCGCATCATCTTCACCGACACCGAGGCGTCGAACTGGACCTGGGACCCGGTCGCCGGGGCCTACTTCTGGCACCGGTTCTTCTCGCACCAGCCCGACCTCAACTTCGACAACCCGGCGGTGCACGCGGCGGTGCTCGCGGCGCTCGACTTCTGGATGGACATGGGGGTGGACGGCCTGCGCCTCGACGCCGTGCCCTACCTCTACGAGCGCGAGGGCACCAACTGCGAGAACCTCCCCGAGACCCACGCCTTCCTGCGCCGGCTGCGCGCCCACGTCGACGCCCGCTACCAAGACCGGATGCTCCTCGCCGAGGCCAACCAGTGGCCGGAGGACTCGATCGCCTACTTCGGCGACCCCGACCACGGCGCCGGCGAGTGCCACATGGCGTTCCACTTCCCGGTGATGCCGCGCCTGTACATGGCGATCCGCATGGAGGACCGCTACCCGGTGATGGACATCCTGGAGCAGACGCCGCCGATCCCGGCGAGCTGCCAGTGGGCGACCTTCCTGCGCAACCACGACGAGCTGACGCTGGAGATGGTGACCGACGAGGACCGCGACTACATGTACCGCGTCTACGCCCAGGACGTGCAGGCGCGGATCAACGTCGGCATCCGCCGCCGCCTGGCGCCGCTGCTCGGCAAGGACCGCCGGCGCATCGAGCTGATGACCAGCCTGCTGTTCTCGCTGCCCGGCGCGCCGGTCCTCTACTACGGCGACGAGATCGGCATGGGCGACAACATCTACATCGGCGACCGCAACGGCGTGCGCACCCCCATGCAGTGGAACGGCGACCGCAACGCCGGCTTCTCGACCGCCAACCCGCAGCGCCTCTACCTGCCGGTCATCACCGACCCCGAGTACCACTACCAGGCGATCAACGTCGAGACGCAGCAGACCAACCCGCACTCGCTGCTCTGGTGGACGCGGCGGCTGATCGCGCTGCGCCGGCGTCACCCGGCGTTCAGCCGCGGCACCCTGGAGTTCGTGAGCCACGACAACCATCACGTCCTCGCCTTCCTGCGCCGCCACGAGGACGAGACGCTGCTGGTGGTCGCCAACCTGTCGCGCTTCGTGCAGCCGGCGGCGCTCGACCTCGCGGCGGTCGCCGGGATGGTGCCGGTCGAGCTCTTCGGCGGCACCGAGCTGCCGCCGGTCCCGGCCGCTCCGGCGGCGCCCTCCGACGCGGCGCCCGCCCGCTATCCGCTCACCCTCGGACCGCACAGCTTCCTCTGGTTCGAGCTCAAGCGCCAGCCGGCCCGCCGCGGCGGCCCGCGCGCCGGCGGCGGCGAGGCCGCGACGCCCCCGGCGGAGGTGCCGCTCATCCGGCTGCCCGCC